>CAZWGW010000295.1:0-8149 GCA_964633565.1 uncultured Planctomycetaceae bacterium | reverse complement strand
GTCGCCGGAAGCCGCCGGAGAGCGTCTCGGGCTTCTGGCGCGCGAACGGGACGATGCGGCTGCCGGTCCGCCGGAGGAAACGAATCTGCCGCCCGCCGGGACGGTCACGCGGACGATTACTCCCGACGGTCCCTCGAGCACGATCGAGTTCGACCTGGATGCCGACGAACTGGGGCGCCAACGCTACGTCGTTTCCACCGAAGTCCTCCCGGGCGAAACCCGCACGGACAACAATTCGAAGAAATTCTCGTTCCAGGTCGTCGACGACGAAGCCGATGTCCTCATCCTGGAGGGGGAGGCGCGGTGGGAGTTTCGCTATCTCGATGCCGCTCTGAAGCGCGACGAGCACGTCAAGGTCGAACGTGTCGTCTTTCGCCAGCCGTACATGGGCGTGCTCCCCGACACGTTTTTTCCACGCACCCTGAATCTGCCGCCCGATGCCGCGGCTCAGACCGGGTCTCCTTTCGCCCCGTTCGACGTGGTGATCGTCGGCGACGTGGCCCCGCATCAGGTGCAGGCCGCCGGCTGGGACCTGCTCGACCGTTACGTTCGCGAAGAGGGGGGGACGCTCGTGCTGATTGCCGGCAAGCGCTTCATGCCGCTCGGCTACCGCTCCGACACGCTCGACAACCTGCTCCCCGTGGAAAACCTCCGCGAGATCGAGCTGTCCGGTCCGGACCAGACCGGAGCGCCGCTGGACCGGGGCTTCCACCTGCAGCTCACCCCGGACGGCGAGACGCAGGCGATGCTGCAGCTCGATCCCGACGAAGTCGAGAACCGGCGCATCTGGGCTTCTCTGCCCGGTCATCCCTGGGGACTGATCGGCCAGGCCAAGCCCGGTTGCTCCGTCTGGGCCGCCGCGACCCGGCCCGGCGCGGAGCCCGATCTGCAGGCCGAACGGGAGAACGCCATCATCGTCCAGCAGTACGTGGGAGCGGGGCAGGTCCTGTGGATCGGCATCGACAGCACCTGGCGCTGGCGAAACCGCGTGGGAGACCAGTACCACCACCGCTTCTGGGGACAGGTCGCGCGCTGGGCCGCTGAGTTCAAGGCGACCGCCGGCAACGAGTTTGTCCGCTTCGGTCCGGAGCGTCCGGTGGTGCTGGAGGGGGATGACGCGCTGTTCCTCGCGCGCTGGACGGAGCCGTTCCTGCGCCGCAACCCGGAATTGAAGGCCCGCGCTGAAATCTCGCGGGCCGAAGATCCGGACCACGCGCCGGTCATGACGATCGACCTCACGCCAACCGAAACCCGCCCGCTGGTCCACTCCGGGCGCGCCGCAGGCCTCGCGGCCGGGGAGTATCGCGCCCGGCTCGTCGTGGAGAACGCCAATGCGGGGCCCGAAGAGATCACGGCCGAGCTGACGGTGACTGAGCGCGTCACGACCGAGTTGAGCGAACTGACCGCCAACCGCGACCTGCTCGAGCAGATCGCGGACACCACCGGCGGAAAACTGTTCTATCCCGACCAGCTCGACGAGCTGCCGCGGCTGTTCGAGGGGCTTACCGAGACCGAGAGTCTGCGCGAAGAGGTCCCGTTGTGGGACCACTGGTTCACGCTCCTGCTGTTCTGCGGGATCCTGGGGACCGAGTGGGTGCTGCGCAAGCTGAACGGCCTGCCGTGAATACGCCGGGAAGCGTGTACGCCAGCACATCCGGGAATCCCCCGATTGTTCCCGTTGCGCGGGCCGCATAAAGTGGTGACGTTCCGCCAGTGACTGCCGGAACGGATGGTGACTGTGAGAGTCCCACTGCGATCGCCGCGGCTGGGATTTTTTTGTTGATCCTGCCCCGCTGTGCGACGCGCAGCGGGGCTTTTTTTTCGCCCACTCGTCCCGGCGGCAGCGCCGCGTCGACGGGCGAATGTTTACGGCGCCGGGCCGCATGAACCGTGAGGACCGTCCAGGGCGTGGAGGCCGCCGTCGACGGACTCCAGACTCAATCCCATCAGCCTCACAGGAGACGCAGCAATGAAGAGCTTTGCCCGGTTGTTGTCGGCGGCGGCGGTGTTTGGTCTGATGCTGGCAGTCGTCGCCTCGAGCAGGGCGGCCGACCAGAATTATGACGGGAAGATCAAGAGCGCCAGCGCCACGCAGATCGTGGTGATTGTCGCGGACAAGGACCACACGTTCAAGGTGGATGCGACGTCGAAGATCACGCTCGACGGCAAGGAAGCGAAGGCGGCCGACCTCAAGGCCGGCGACAAGGTCAAAGTGACCGCCAAACAGCAGGAAGGGGGCGGAATGCTCGCCACAACGGTCGCGGCGACCCGCGCCACGAAATGACATCGCGCTCGACTGACGTTTCGGGAGGTCCGCTCAACGGAGGGGCGGACCTCCCGTTTCTGTTTCACCTCTGCGCAGAGCCTGCTCCCGCAATGCCCGGTCGCTCGCGGCCTGACCAGGGCCTCGTCCAGTCGTCACTCTGGAGGACCTCAATCGGAGCGCCGTCGGCCGGCGCGATCGGAATCCTGACTGTCATCGGTGCACAGGTCCTGTTCGCGGTGTTCGTCGTCAGGAGGCGATTCTTCGGCGCCTGTCGCCAAGGCAGGCTGCCGGTACACGCCGACACCGGGAACATCACGTCGACTTTCGTGGCGGGAACTTCCGATCGAATACAAGACAACGTAGACTCGCCACCGCAAGTCCCGAACTGACATCCTGCCGCGGGAGCAGGCCCGATGGGTTGGTACGCGATTGCCTTCGGCGCGGTTGTCAACTACGGCGCTGCCGCTTTCTTCCTTTGGCAGAGCCTGCGACGCCTCACGAAGTGGAGCCACGCGCTCGGCAAAGTCACCGCGTTAGAATGGCAGTCGACGTCTGGGGACAGTCACGCACGGTTTCCGGTCGTTCGATTTCGCGCGAAGGGCGGGCGGGAATACACGTTTACCAGCCGCGTGGCCGTCACAGGGGTCTACACTCCTGGAATGCAGGTGGAGGTTCTCTACGATCCGGACAATCCCGATCGTGCTGCCGTGAACGACTGGTGGAACCGCTGGGGCTTCGCGACGATTGGCTTTGCAATGGGCTCAGTTTTCTCTCTGGTCGCCTGGATTGCCCGGTAGGCGGACCGTCAACAGTTGGCCACGCGGCACGTGCGACCACCGGCGTGCATCGGCCACAGTAAGGTGCTCGTTCCCTGTCGCGACTGCCTCATAACAGCGTCGAAATGTGCGGCACGCGCTCCACCAGCGGAATGACCTGGGGATGATAGATTTCCAGGTATGCCCGCTCGTTGCGGTGGTCCTTCCACGCCTGTTCCGACGCCCAGCGCTCGCACAGCATGAACAGCCGCGGGTTGCTCTGCGAATGGCACGCCTCGTAGCTCAGGCACCCCTTCTCCGACCGCGACAGTCGGCCGCACTCCCCGAGCAGCCGCGCCACGGTCGGAATGTCGGCCTCGTTCTTCACGGTCAGCACGACATTGAGGCAGAAGACCCCCGGCGTCGCGCCGCCCGCCTCCGGCAATCCGAGCGCGGCGCGTTTCTCGGCGATGAACTTCACGTGGTGCGGGATGTGGTTCGTGATCCGCTGCAGCAGCGTGCTGAGTGTCAGCGGACCATCGGTGGAGTGGATCCCCGTCCGTTCAAAGTCCTCCTCCGGCAGCGTCCGCAGCACACGGGCGGTGTGCCGCCGCACCGATTCGATGAGCTGCAGTTCCTCGTCCACGTCGCGGGCGTCGTAGGCCAGTCTGGCCGCAAACACGTCCGGGTCGCCCCCCCGCAACGGCGGCTGCTCCTCGGCGATCACGCGCTTCATGCGGTCGGCGTACACCGGCTCAAAATCGGCAATGTGACAGATGACCTGCTTCGTCGACCATTTCCCCGGTACGGGTGCGGCCGCGAGCTGTTCGGGACTCATGTCGGCGACGGCGGAGCGCAGCTGCGCGGGACCGGCAAGGTAGGCATCGATCTGAGCGGACATGGACATGGCAACTCCCCGGAAAAGGACGGCGGATCAGGTCGATTCAATCGGCCCGAGTCTACCAGATCGTGCTGCGTTCTGGCGCGAGTCGCCTGCCGCAGCCATCCAATCCTGCTGATCGAGCTGTAAGCCATCAACGTGCAAACGTGCCCACGAGTTCGGCCTCCTCCAGAATGTGCCCGTGCATGACGCGGAGGAGCGCCGCCTTGTCGATTCCGGCATTGAGCCCCAGCGGAGCGTCGAGGGCGTAAAGCCGGAAATGGTAGTGGTGAGTCCCGTGGCCGGGTGGCGGCGCTGGACCGCGGTAACCGGTCGTGCCGCCGGACGACCACGAGTTGCGCCCCTGCAGTGCGACGAGCGGCTGATCAATCCGCGTGCCCGTCGGGACTCCCTCGGGCAGTCCGCGGACGTCGGGTGGAATCTGATAGATGACCCAGTGGACCCAGGGCTGGGGCGTGGGGGCATCGGGGTCGTCGCAGATCAGGGCAAGTTCCTTTGTCTCCGGTGGGACGTTCGACCAGGCCAGCGGCGGGGAAACGTCGGCGCCGTCGCCGGTGAACTTCTTCGGAATGGGGTCTCCATGACAGAACGCGGTTGATTGAATCGCCATAGCCATGGAACGGGCTCCTTTCTGGTTCGGGAAAATGGCGGCCTCCGTGAGGACGGCGGCGGAGACCATGAATCGGACGATGAAACCAGCAGTCCGGCGACAACAGCTCGCAACGTTGACGCGACGACCGCCTCGCGCTGCGCACTGCTCCCTCGTCCGGCCACTGGCAGCGCGCATCGTACGACGTCTGTGGCAGTCGAGACAGTCGCGGGATCGGCTTTCGATTTGGTCCCCATCGATCTATGATCCGCGGCATGGGAGGACGGCCGGGGAGCGTCCGACGGGGCGACTTCGACATTGCCGCAGACTGCCGGGAGATTTCACGGTGCGCTGGACGCAGACTTTGATCCCGACGATGAAGGAGGAGCCGGCGGACGCCGAGGTGCCCAGCCACCGGCTCATGCTGCGGGCCGGCCTGATTCGACAGTTGATGGCAGGGGCTTATACGTACCTGCCGCTGGGATACCGGGTGCTGCGCAAGGCGGAGGCGATCGTCCGGGAGGAAATGGACCGCGCCGGCGCCATCGAGGTCTTCATGCCGGCCCTGCAGCCGATCGATCTGTTCGAACGGACGGGGCGGCGCGAGGCATTCGGGAACGTATTGATCCAGTTCCCAGTCTCGCGCGGGGACCGGAAAGTGCACCTGGCGCTGGGACCGACGCATGAGGAGGTGGTCACCGACCTGGTGGCGCATCACGTCAGCAGTTACCGGCAGTTGCCGATCACGCTGTACCAGATCCAGACCAAATTCCGGAATGAAGAACGGCCGCGGTTCGGCGTGCTGCGGACCAGCGAATTCCTGATGAAGGACGCGTACAGCTTCGGGACCTCGCTCGAGCAGCTCGAGGAGGCTTATCGCCGGATGTACGATGCCTACTGCCGGATCTTCGCGCGATGCGGCCTCAACTATCTCGCCGTCGAGGCGGAAAGCGGTCCGATCGGCGGCGATGCGTCGCACGAGTTCATGGTGCCGGCGGGCAACGGCGAGGACCGGATCGTCCGCTGCGCCAACTGCACGTATGCCGCGAACCTGGAACGCGCGGAGACCGGCCGGCAGCCGCCGACCGTGGCCGTGGCCGGCAACACGGCGGCGATGAAAAAGGTCGCCACGCCGGGCGCGACGACGATCGAGCAGGTGTCGACGCTGCTCAAGTGCCGCCGGGAGCAGCTCATCAAGACGCTGATTTACATCGCCGACGGGCAGCCGGTTGCCGTGCTGGTCCGCGGCGACCACGAGGCCAATGAAAACAAGATCCGCCGGGCGCTGGGGGTCGGCAGCATCGAACTGGCGGATGCGGCGACAATCCAGCGCGTGACCGGCGCACCGGTGGGCTTTGCGGGCCCGGTGGGGCTGCAGTGCGAAGTCATCGCGGACCATGACGTGGCGCTCGTGCGTGACGCAGTGACCGGCGCGAATGAAGGGGATACACACCTGACGGGTGTCGTCGTCGGCCGGGACTATCAACTGCGAACTACCTTCGACCTCCGCCGCGCGGCGGCGCAAGACCCGTGTCCCAAATGCGGCGCAGCGCTGGACATGGTGCACGGAATCGAAGTGGGGCACGTCTTCAAGCTGGGGACCAGATACAGCGTTGCGCTCGGCGCATCGTATCTGGATGAGCGGGAGCAGCGGCATCCGATCGTCATGGGGTGCTACGGCATCGGCGTGAACCGGATTGTTGCCTCCCTGGCGGAGACGTCGCACGATGACAACGGCCTGATCTGGCCGCTGGCTCTGGCCCCCTACGAAGTGCTGCTGCTGCCGCTCAACGTCACCGACTCAGAGGTCCTGAAAGTGGCGGACAGGTATCTGGCGGAACTGGAGGCCGCCCGGGTCGAAGTGCTCTACGACGACCGCGACGTGCGGCCGGGTGTCAAGTTCAAGGATGCCGACCTGATTGGCATTCCGCTGCAGATTGTGATCGGCGGCAAGGGTTTGCAGGACGGACAGGTGGAAATCCGGTGGAGGCGGGCCTCACAGCCTGAACGAGTCCCCGTCAGGGACGGCGCCCGGACGGCCCTGCAGATGCTGGCGGCTGCCAAGGAAGAACAGGGACGGCTGTTGGGCTAGCGCACCAGCGACCCGGCCGCTTCGAGCGTCCGGGTCGCTGCAGCAACGTGGGTTCCGCTCCAACTTCCTCTTGCGGCGAATTCTGCCGATGGCGTACAACTCCGCCCCCTCCGCGGGGATGCGCGGTCTCGTTGCGCTCCGGCGACCTGGGAGGTCGCCGGATCTGGAAGGAACCAGTGGCTGGCAAAGGACGGCAGGCTGATGAGACAGAACCGGCATTTCAACGCAGGCTCTCACCCGGCCCGATTACTTCCGGCAATCATCGGGTGCGGACTGATCTGGCTGTCGGGCTGCGGCGGGAGTGGTTCCACCTCTCCGAACACCGCCATTACCGGCGGAGACGCGGCTGCGTTGCCGACGGCCTCCATTCCGCCGAACGAGGCCGCGACGGAGCCGGTGGACGTCACGCCGGCGCTCAATTCGCCCGAAGCGATGATCGCTGAGATCACGCGGCTCCGCACATTGCCGGACGCCGTCGTCGAAGTGCACTACGAAAACGGGCAGAAAGCGGAGGAACGACAACGCCCGCCGACCGCGGAGGAAATCGCAGCGGAACAGAAGCGGCGGCAGGAACGGATTGTCGAGCTGGCCGGCGCCGTCATCAAGAAGGTGCACGATGACCAGTCACGGGAGCAACTGTTCAACAACGCCGTCCATTACTTCGGTGATGCGCGGATGCAGCTCGCGCTCCTCGGAGATGCCGAACAGGCGCAGTTGCTGTCCGACGATGCCGAGACCCTGTACGACCGGGACAAGTCGTCGTTCGCGGCGATCGACAGCGGGTTCAAGGTGGTCGAGCTGGCGGAAGCCATGGCCGCCCGGCATGGTCCGGAGAACCGCGAGTGGGTCAAGGCCTACGCCAACCAGGCGCGGCTGTTTGCCGACCGCTTCCCGCAGGAGCAGGGGCGCGTCGCCGTGTCGCTGATTGCGGCAGGCCGCAAGTGCGAGCAGTTCGGCCTGCTTGACGACGCACGCCAGTGCTATTACCTCGTGGAACGGCTGTATCCCGACAGTCCGTTTGTGCAGCAGATAGCCGGCATCCTGCGGCGGCTGCGGCTTGTCGGCCAGCCGCTGGAACTGGCCGGTTCGACCATCGACGGGGGCTTCCTGTCCGCCAACCAGTTCGCAGGAAAACCGATGCTCGTGGCGTTCTGGGCGTCGAACTCGGAGACGTTCCGCCGCGATATTCCGGCACTCAGGCAGTTGACGAGCCGCTTTGGCGACGATCGCCTGACCGTCATTGGCGTCAACCTCGACCAGGACGAATACGCGGTCGACGCTTTTCTGGAAGAGACCGGCATCGGCTGGCGGCAGATTTTCTTCTCCGATGCGGACAAACGCGGCGGGAAAAGCCCCGTCGCGCGATTCTACGGCGTGCACGTCGTGCCGACCTACTGGCTGATTGACGCCAAGGGGATCGTCGTCGCCGCACCCGTCCCGGCCGCGGAACTCGAATCCCGCGTCGAGCAGTTGCTCGCGCCGTAGGACGGACTTCCAAGTCCGTCCAGGAACGACGTCGATCGCAAAACGGACGGACCTGGAAGTC
>CAZWGW010000294.1:0-8157 GCA_964633565.1 uncultured Planctomycetaceae bacterium | reverse complement strand
CGCAGATGGCCCTCACGTTGCGGGAGGTGTGTGGTCTCACGACGGAGGAGATCGCGAGCGCGTTTCTGACGACCCCGCCGACGCTGGCCCAGCGGATCGTGCGGGCCAAGGCGAAGATCAAGGGGGCGGGCATCCCGTATCAGGTCCCCTCGCGCGCCGACCTGCCCGAGCGGCTGGATGCCGTGCTGCACGTCATCTATCTCGTATTCAACGAGGGGTATTCGGCATCATCCGGCGACTCGCTGACGCGGGCGGACCTCTCGGGCGAGGCGATCCGGCTGGGGCGGGTGCTCGTGGAACTGTTACCCGAGCCGGAGGTCGTGGGGCTGCTCGCGCTGATGGTGCTCCAGGAGTCGCGCCGGGCGGCGCGCACGTCACCGACGGGAGACGTGATCCTGCTCGACGATCAGGACCGTTCGCTCTGGAACCGGGAGCAGATTGCCGAAGGGCTGGCGCTGGTCGCGCGGGCCATCTCGTCGCCGGAACTGGGAGCATACACGCTGCAGGCGGCGATTGCGGCCGTACACGCGCGGGCGTCGACGGCCGCCGCGACCAACTGGGCGGAAATCGTGAGTTGGTACGACGTGCTGCTGCGTGCCGAGCCGTCGCCGATCGTGGAACTGAACCGGGCCGTCGCCGTCGCCATGCGGGACGGACCGGCGGCGGGACTCAATGTCATCGATACACTCCTTGCGCGCGGCGACCTGGCGGAGTATCACCTGGCGCACGCGGCGCGGGCCGATCTGTATCGGCGGCTGGGACGAAGCGGCGAAGCGCGGGCCGCGTATCAGAAGTCGCTGGAGTTGGCCCGTCAGGGGCCGGAGCGCCGGTTCCTCGAGCGGCGGCTGCAGGAATTGAGTGAATCGATGACATGACTGTCGATTCCGCGCGGTGTCGAACGACCATCTGGTGTGAGCAGCAATGTCATGCCGCGATGGAAGAAGCGATGAAGACCCAGGATCTCCCGAGACTCGACGAAATCCGAACGAACGCCGTTCCGGGCGACAGGCCTTGCGGCATGCGTACGCTGATCGCGGCGGCACTGGCGACGTGCCTCGCGTCCGGTTGCGGTTCGGTGATTGAGAACGACTGGCGCGAGACCGAACGCTGCAGCAGTTCAGGCGACAACCTGGCGGGGACCTGGGAAGGGACGTGGGAGAGCCACGACCGGGGATTTCGCCGCACATTGCGGGCAGAGTTCACACCGTGTAGAGACGGCGAGCATCGCGGAAAGTACGAGGTGACGTTTGGCGGCGTGGTCCCGCTTGAATACGAGGCACTCCATTCGACCACAGACAAGGGGGGCGTGACTCATTTCAGCGGCATTGCGGGATGCGACTCGCTGTTCCCCGAGGGCTGCCGCTACGACGGGGCCGCCGACGGTTCGACACTCGTCATCAACTACGTGTCCGCCAGGGACTTCGGCGTGATTCGGCTGGCACGGTCCGGTTCGGCGGGCGAGCCGGGCTTTTCACAAGTGTTGGCTTATGTGTCAGACGAATTGCTGCGTTGAAAAAAATCCGCGCCCGGCTGTCGATCCGGGCGGAACCCACTCGACCAACTGCGGGAGGAGCAATTTCCATGAAATACATGCTGCTGATTTACACCGACGAAGGGGCGTGGACCGACGCCGAGCGCGAAGGCTGCTACGTCGAATCCACGAAGCTGACGCACGAGTTGAATGCCAGCGGGAAGTACCTGGGGGCCAATCCCCTGCAGCCGGTCGCGACCGCGATGAGCGTGCGGGTCCGCGACGGCAAGCCGCTCGTGACCGACGGACCGTTCGCCGAGACGCGGGAACAGCTCGGCGGATATTTCCTGGTCGAGGCCAAAGACCTCGACGAAGCGATCGAGATTGCTGGTCGGATCCCCGGCGCGCGGAAGGGGACGGTTGAAATCCGCCCGGTGTTCGAACTGGCCGGCCTGCCGAAAGGGCGCGCATGAAATACATGCTCCTGTGTTACGACGACGAACAGGCCTGGAACAGACTGGGGCAGGCCGCACTCCGTGAAGCGATGGAAGAGGCCGTGCAACTGACGCACGAGATCGACGCCCGCGGGCAGTACCTGCTGGCCTCGCCGTTGCACCCGGTCTCAACGGCGACAAGCGTGCGGGTGCGCGACGGCAAACGGGTCGTCACCGACGGCCCGTTCGCGGAAACGAACGAGCAACTCGGCGGCTTCTATCTGATCGACGTCAAGGACCTGAACGAAGCGCTTCGCATCGCCGAGCGGCATCCCGGCGCACGCCTCGGGGCGGTCGAGGTGCGGCCGGTGATGGAGTTGCCCGGGCTGCCGACGACCGCGCGGGCCGCAGAGCAACTGTAGCCGGCCTCAGTGAGGCCGGCCGGAGTGAGGTGACGCGACGATTCCGGGGTCACTGACCCCGGCCACAGAACCATGCGCTTGCCGTGCGGACATTCCGCCCCTCCAGTCGCGGCAAGCGCCTTATGTGCGGTGTTGAGCCGAACAGAAAGACAATGGGGCATCCAAAGGAGAACGCGATGAGACTGACATCAAGGGCGATCCACCGGAGCGCGGCGCTGGCGGCCGTGCTCACACTGTCGGCCGGTTTGAGCTGGTCCGACGACGCCAAACCGAATCCGCAGGACGTGCTGCGGGCGATGGAGGAGGCGGCCAAACCCGGTCCCGAGCATGCGAAACTCGAGCCGCTGGCCGGCAGTTGGACCTACACCTGCAAGTGCTGGATGGACCCGAGCCAGCCGCCGATGGAATCGAAGGGGACGATCGAACGTCGGTGGGTGCTCGGCGGGCGCTTCCTCGAGGAGAAGATCGCAGGGACCGGCTTCGACGGCAAGCCGGGGTTCGAGGGGCTGGGGCTGATCGGCTACGACAACGGCCGCCAGAAGTACACGATGACCTGGAACAGCACCGCCTGCACCGGCACCTGCACGGGCCTGGGTTCGGCCGATGAATCGGGCCAGACATTCACGTTCCACACCGAGGCGTTCTGTCCGGTGCAGAAGAAAGTGATCAAGTCCCGCGACCAGCTCCGAATCGAATCCGCCGACAGGACCGTCGCCGAGACCTGGATGCTCGAGGAGGGCCAGGAATTCAGGATGATGGAGATCGTCGCAGTCCGCAAGAAGTAGTGCGGTGGTCATGCAGTCAGAGGAATTGAGGGTAAGAGATGGTCCGCGATCGAGACCGGTGCCACGCATCGCTGCGACTGTTTCTGCCCCTCATTTCTTTGCCATTTGCGTCCGGAAACTCCCGATCCCGATCGGCACTCAGAGAGCGCAATGATCTCTTCGCCCGGATTGAAGGAACTCCCCATGCCAGCCCGCGTCCAGCGAATCACCCCCTGCCTCTGGTTCGATGACCAGGGTGAAGAGGCGGCGCAGTTTTACTGCGCAATCTTTCCGAACTCCCGCGTCGGCAAAGTCTCGCGCTACGGCAAGGAGGGACGCGAGATTCACGGCAAGCCGGAAGGCTCGGCCATGTCAGTCGAGTTCGAACTCGACGGTCAGCCGTTTACCGCGATCAACGGCGGACCGGTCTTCAAATTCAGTGAGGCGATCTCGTTCCAGATCCGCTGTGAGACGCAGGAAGAAGTGGACCATTACTGGAAGCGGCTCCTGGAAGGAGACGGCGCCCAGCCACAGCAGTGCGGCTGGCTGAAGGACAGGTACGGCGTCTCGTGGCAGGTCATTCCCCCGGCGCTGATCAAACTCGTGAGCGACCCCGCCTCGGAGAAGTCGCAACGGGCGATGAAGGCGATGCTGCAGATGCAGAAGATCGACATCGCCGCGCTCCGCCGCGCGTACGACGGCGCGAAATGAGCGTGCCGCCCTTGGCACCGCACGCCACGGAGCGAGGTCACGAGCATCAATTCGGAAATCTCAAATCCAAGATCTGAAATCACAGATCTCAGATTTCAAATCAAAGAACCAGAAAGCGAATTACGATGTCCACTGCCGCTGACCCGAAACCGGCGAAAAGCCCCGCCGCGGCCTCATCGACCCATGTCGCACAAACGGTCGCTCCCCGTGCCGCCGACAAGCCATCACGAAAGAGGAAACGCATGCTCCCTACAGTCCTTCTCGTTCTTGCGGCCCTCGCGGCCGTGTTCATTGTCGTCGTGGCCACTCGGCCGGCCGAGTTCCGCGTCTCGCGGAGCGCCACGATCCCTGCGCCGGCGCCGGAAGTGTTCGCCCAGGTCAACGACCTGCACAACTGGGAGGCCTGGTCGCCGTGGGCCAGGCTCGATCCGCAGGCGAAAGGGACGTACGACGGACCACGGGAAGGAGTCGACGCTTCGTTCGCCTGGTCCGGCAACAGCGAAGTCGGCGAGGGGCGAATGACGATCACGGAGAGCCGCCCGCATGAACTGGTCCAGCTTCGACTCGAATTCGTGAAACCGTTCAAGGCCACCAATACGGCGGAATTCGCGTTCGAGCGGGCGGGCGAACAGACCGTGGTCACGTGGACGATGTCCGGCACGAACAACTTCATGTCCAAGGCGGTCGGACTGTTCATGGACTGCGAGAAGATGGTCGGCGGACAGTTCGAGCAGGGGCTGGCGAATTTGAAGTCGGTGGTGGAGACGGTGCCCGCGAATTAGAGTGGCGGTGCTCACAACTGTGGTCTGATCCCATTTCAATCGACACCTGGAAACGAGAGGAGTTCATCCATGGCGACGCCTATTCCCTGCGGACGCGAAGGGCTGATCCCGCACCTCGTGTGCAGCCCCTGCGCGGACGCGATCGAGTTCTACAAGCAGGCGTTCGGCGCCGAAGAGGTCAGCCGCGCTCCGGCGCCTGACGGCAAGCGGCTGATGCACGCCGAGATTCGCATCGGCGGCCGGCCGGTGTTTCTCGTGGACGACTTCCCCGAGTATTGTGGTGGCACCTCGGGCACGGCGACATCCCTCGGCGGCACACCCGTGACGATTCACCGTTACGTCGAAAGCTGCGATGCTGCGATTAAACAGGCAGCGCAGGCCGGAGCGACGGTCAAGATGCCGGCCGCGGACATGTTCTGGGGCGACCGCTACGGGGTGGTCGTCGACCCGTTCGGTCACCAGTGGTCGCTCGCCACCCACATCAGCGACCCGACGCCGGAAGAGATGGACAAGGCGATGCAGGCGGCGTTCGCGCAGGTTTGATCGGCGAAGCCAAAGCGACGGATCACTCCGTGCCCCACCCCTGGTCTCACATCCGTCGGGAGAGTTCGACTCATGTCATCGGAGCCTGCACCCGTACAAGTTTCCAACAAATTGCGCTGGGCCGGATGGATTGTCAGCGTGCTGCCGGTGCTGATATTCGTGATGAGCGGCGTCATGAAGCTGCGCAAGCCACCGGAAGTCGTTGAAGAGTTTACCAGGCTCGGCTACGACCCCAACCTGGCGCTGGGTCTCGCGATCGTGGAACTGGGCTGTACCGCGATCTACGTCTTCCCGCGCACGGCGGTGCTGGGGGCGATCCTGTTGACCGGTTACCTCGGCGGCGCGGTGGCGACGCACGTGCGGGTGGGTGACGCGTACATTATCCCAATCGTGCTGGGCGTGCTGGTCTGGGGCGGGCTGTATCTGCGGGACAGCCGAATTCGCGCATTGCTGCCGCTGTGTCAATCGTCCAGATGAGTCGCTCAAGAGTGCATGGTAGAATACGGGGGGACATCGCGATCCGATACCACGACGGGGAAGTCTGATGACAACTACGGTGTACCGCGGAATCGTGAAGGATGGCGCCGTCGTGCTCGAAAACGACGTGCGATTACGGGATGGAGCTGAAGTGCTTGTGACACCGGTGGCCGCACGCGCTGGCACGCCGGCCGCCCTGCTCGATGCACTCAAGGCGGCGCCACCAGTGCCTGTCGAGTGGGTCGATGAACTGGAGCAACTCATCGCCGAAGGACGACGTCCGCCGTCGCGGCCCGAACTGTTCGAGGATCTGCCGAGCAGCAGGGAGCGCCCCTGATGCCGATGGCCATCCTGGACACCAACGCGATCAGCGACCTCATGCGCGATCACCCACAATTGAAGTCCCACATCGCGCAGTACGCCGATTTGATTGCAACCAGCGTGGCGGCGGTTGGCGAGGTGCGCTACGGTCTGAGCCGTTTGCCGATTGGAAAGAAGCGCAGCGATCTGGAAGCCCGCGCCCAAAGCATCCTCAGCGCTCTGCGGATTGAAGCGATCACCGAGCCAGTCGCGGATTCATACGGCCGACTCAAGGCGGCACTTGAAAGTCAGGGACTGAACGCAGACGACAACGACCTTTGGATTGCAGCTACAGCACTCACTGCAGGAGCGCTGGTCGTGACTCGCGACCACATTTTCGCCCAAGTCCCGGGTCTGCAAGTTGCGAATTGGAGTACTTGACCCTCAGAACAGGAAGAATCGCATGAGCAGCGTCCGTGTCCTCGTCGGCACCAAAAAAGGGGCCTTCATCCTCTCCTCGGACGGCAAGCGCCAGAAATGGACCGTCAGCGGCCCGCATTTCTCCGGCTGGGAGATCTACCATCTCAAAGGCTCGCCGGCTGACCCGAACAGCATCTATGCGTCACAGACGAGCGGCTGGTTCGGCCAGATCATTCAGCGCTCCCGCGACGGCGGCCAGACCTGGGAACAGCCCGGCACGCCCCCCGGCGAGCCGACCACCACGCCCGACGGCATGCCCAAGGGGGAGAGCAACAAGTTCGTCTACGACGTTTCGCCCCAGACCGGAAAGCCGCTCACCACGCACCAGTGGTACGACGGCACGCAGCACCCGTGGGAGTTCAAGCGGGTCTGGCACCTGGAGCCGTCGCTGACCGATCCGGACACGGTCTACGCCGGCGTCGAGGATGCGGCCCTGTTCCGCACCACAGACGGCGCCAAGACCTGGCAGGAAGTGTCCGCCCTGCGCGGCCACGGCACGGGTCCGAAATGGGGGCCCGGTGCCGGCGGCATGGGGCTGCACACGATCCTGCCCGATCCGACGAACCCGAAGCGAATGTATATCGCCATCTCCGCCGCGGGAGCGTTCCGCACGGACGACGGCGGAAAGTCCTGGAAGGCGATCAACCGCGGACTCAAGTCCCCGTACCTCCCGGAGCCGACGCCCGAGATCGGGTTCTGCGTGCACCGCCTCGCCATGCACCCGTCAAACCCCGGAGTGGTGTTCATGCAGTTGCACCAGGGTGGGGGCGTTTACCGCAGCGACAATGCCGGGGACGAGTGGGTCGAAGTGAACGGCAATCTGCCGACGGACTTTGGCTTCCCGATCGACGTTCACGCGCACGAGGCGAGCACGATCTACGCCGTGCCGCTGGATCCCATGATTCGCGTCCCGCCGGAAGGAAAGCTGCGCGTCTACCGCAGCCGCACGGGGGGCAACGAATGGGAGCCGCTCACCAGAGGGCTCCCGCAGGAAAACTGCTACGTCAACGTGCTGCGCGACGCGATGGCCGTCGACTCGCTCGACGACTGCGGCATCTACTTCGGCACGACCGGGGGCCAGGTCTACGTCTCGCCGGACGGTGGAGACACGTGGTCGACGATCGTGCACGACCTGCCGTATGTGCTGTCGGTGGAGGTGCAAACTTTACGGTAGCGTTGGTCAGTCGCTGAAAAACCCGCTTGAAGCAAGGCGATTGATAGAGAAGAATTGAGGTGAACCGACCTGCGGGAGGTATGTTTGAGGTTTGCCATGATCAACTCAAATGAATTCGACGAAAAATTGCGCCGACTTCTCTCGCGGGAGAAATTTGTACCGTTCCAGGTCGAACTGAAAGGCGGGCGGCGGATCTGGATTCGGCAGCCCGCGCTGGCGTTCGGCGGCGGCTCCGCGGCGTTTATTGATTCCGACGACGGAGCGCTGGTCGACTTCTCGCACGAGGACGTGGTCGCGCTTCCCGCCGCCGAGCAGGAGGTGGGGGCGTGACGGACCAAGAGTTCTCCGTGGGCCTCCGGGCGTTTTCGCGGCGGCAGCCCTTTCGACCGTACCTGATCGAGTTTGTCAGCGGGCGGGTGTTGCAGGTCAGACATCCCGAGGGCATAGCCCCGTTTGCCAGAGTCTGGTTATTCCACGAAGCACACGGCGCGCGGGTCGTGTTTTCCAGTTCGTCGGTGTACCGGTTGCTCGACGGGCCAGTGGAGTTGACAGTTGCCGGGAGAGTGGAAGCATGATCCGCGTCGTCATCCCCCCCCATC
>CAZWGW010000293.1:0-8186 GCA_964633565.1 uncultured Planctomycetaceae bacterium | reverse complement strand
CACTCGCCCTCCGATACACTCGCTCCCGTTCCCCGATTCCCCCGTTCGCCCGCTCTCCTCTCGTCATTCCCTCGACTCTCAACCCTCAACCCTCTCCGCCCCCACTAGCGCTGCCGCAACTGAAGCTGCAACTGCCCCCCCCGGAGAACGTTCTGTTTTCCCGCCTTGATCTGTTCTTCCGTCGGCGGCTCCGGCAGGTTCTTGAGCAGGTCCTGGAACTCCGGCAGGCCGTGCAAGGAGTTCAGGTCCGGGTCCTTGCCGACCCAGTCGGTCTCGCTGAACCCGATTTCGAGCGAGCGCTTGACGTGCGCAAGCGCCTCAACCTGATATTCGCTCACTCGGGCGTCGCGCTCCGCGGACGGGTCGGCTTTGGCCAGTTGTTCCAGAGACCGTCCATAAACGCAGGCGGAGTTGTATTCGAACGTGGCATTGTCGGGGAACTTCGGCGCGGCGGCCCGCAGCGATTCGATCGCCTCGACGTACTTGCCGGACATGGCGTCGACGATCAGCAGCCCGGTCAGCGCGAGGTGGTCGTAATCGTTCAGTTCGAACGCTTTGGCAAAATCGGCCCGGGCCTCGTCGTTTTTCGATTGTTTCAGTCGCAGATGTCCGCGTTTGGAGTATGCCTCCCAGTAATCCGGATCGACCTGCAGCGCCACGGTCAGGAACTCGTTCGCCCGTTCGAGTTCGTCGTCCCGGATCGCCTGCTCCGCCTGGACCGTGAAGCCGTAGGCGGGCGAATTGAACTTCATCTGCTCGAAACTGTTGACGGCGATGTTGCGCAGGTTTTCGTCGCTGGAGCCTCGGGCCTTCGTGAGCGCTCCGCGGGCTTCGGCCGTCCCGATCATCCGCAGGGCATTGCAGACCGGCCCCCAGACGTACGCCTCGGGCGAGGATTCCAGCAATTCGGACAGCAGGCCCACCGACCCCGGCTCCCCTTCCATGCCGATGAACTGGGCCGCGGTCTGCAGGAGTTCCGGCTTCTTCGACTTGAGCGCGTCGACGGCGAGCGGGCGCACCTCTTCGACGCGCAGCTCGATCAGCGTCTGCAGGGCCGCCAACTGCTCGTTCACATCGAACTTCGCGTAGCGGGTCAGCAGTTCGGGCGCGACGGCCGGCCCGCCGACGTCGCCCAGCAGATCGATCAGCGGCGCGCGGCCCTCTTTCGTTGCATCGAGCCGCTTGAGCAGCAGGGGCAGCGCGCGCGGGTCGCGCGTGCGGGTCAGCAGTGCGGCCACCGCGGGGGACGGCGGTTCCTGCTCCAGCAGCCCGAGCGCGTGGTCCATGGCCAGGGCTTCGCTGGGACCGTCGGTGCGTTCGGCCAGACGCGCAAACGCTTCGGCCCGCAGTTCCGCGTTTTCCGACGTGAGCCCTTCGGCCAGGACGTCGTACAGGCGCGGGTCGCCGATCCGGACGAGCGCCTGCAGGGCCGCCAGGCGCAGTTTCGGGTCCCCATCATGTACGTACGCGAAGATCGTTTCCGACCAGACCGGGCGGGGATATCGCGCGAGGACCTCGACGATCTTCAGCCGCATCTCGGCCGGCACCGTCAAGAGGTAGTCCTGCAGCGCGGCGTGGGCCTGCGGATAGCGCGAGGCGGCCAGTGCAGCGACGGCCGTCTCCGCCTGCGGGGAGGCATTGGTCCGCGCGGCCGCAAGCAGTCTCTGCACGGCTGCGGGCTGCCCGAATTGACCCAGCGCAAGCAGAGCGCACCGCCTGACGTATTCGTCCTGGTCGTCGGCGCACGCCAGCAGCAGCGTCAGATCGTCGTCGGTGAGCCGACCCGCGCCGTACTGCAGTGCGGCGGCGCGGGACAGCCGGTGTCCCCGGGCAATCTCGCGGCGCAACTCATCCCGCGGCAGGGCCTCGCACGCCGAGCGGAGCGCGGCGGACACGGCCTCGTCAGTGGCGGCGTGCCGGGGGGTCGACCCCTCTCCCATGTAGCCGGGATCGTTCGTGCCGGGGGGGAGGTGCGCCAGGTGCAGTTCGCGGATGAACGCCGGCAGGCCCGGGAGCTGGCTGTACTGCTGGTTCTGCTGGTCCATCCTCGAAGTGAGCAGCCAGCCGTAGACCTGCTCGCCGGGGGGTTTGGCGCCGTCGGCCCAGGCGATCACGGCGCGGGCGATGCCACCCGTGGAGAGGGCGTCGAGTTCGTCGGCGAGCGTCCCCGCGTTGACCGTATTGAGTTCGCCGGCGATCGTCAGCAGTGCCAGGCAGTTTTCCGGACCGAGTCGCTCCGTCCGCAGACCGAGGACGCCGCGCTCGTAGGCATTGACGTCGAGCGACTGTTGCCTCTCGCCGACGCGCACATCAAGCTGCAGCTTCGGCACGCTCGGCCCGCCGGGGAGGCCCGAATACAGCAGCCACACGGAGGCTTTCTCGCCCGCCGGAATCGAAACCTCTTCGGGGGGTTTCAGATCGTTGAACTGCCGCACCTCGCGCCCGGTCTGAATCGGGGCCTGCTCCAGTTCGGGGTTCCGGTCCTGCAGCGTGTGCCGGGCGCCGTCGGCCGTGAGCGTGATGTCGTTCGTTTTGATGGTGACGGGCTGATCGGCAAGGTTGATGAGCACCAGCCGGGTCACGAAATAGGGAATGCCGACCGGCTGGTAGTAGTTCGTGGAGGCGAGGTTGGGATCCTCGAGCATCATCACCAGCGTGACGGCGCGGTCCGTCGGCTGAACGGCCGGTTGGTCCCCCTGCTGCGCGCGTTCCAGTTCGTCCAGGCGCTGCAGGAGTTCCTCGACGGTTGGCTCCTTCTCGGGCTGCGTCTGGGCCGCGGCCTGGGACACGGGGGGGCGGTTCCTGGTCCGCCGGGGTCGAGCGCGCTGTTGCGCGTCGGCGAATTCTCCGGCCACGAGGCATGCCAGGGCCAGGCTGACGAGACACCATCCGCTGCGGCGCATGGGCGACGACTCCAGGGGAACCGATCGATAGCGCATGCCGGAAGGCCGGAATTAACCGCTTGCCTCTACCGGCAGGCTGTTCTTGATGATACTGCGCCGGACGGGGCCGCGGGAGTCCAACCACCGGTTCGCCGCATCACAACAGGCTTACATCCGTAACGAAAGACAACTCAAGCCGCCGTCCATCTTTCGGAACTCGGACATTTCGACCGCGATCGTCGCATAGCCACAATCCTGGAGCACAGTCTGCAGCGTGGGGAAACCGGCCGGCATGAGGATGTCGTCGTTGATCCGGAGGCAATTGGCCCCGTATTCGGCGCCGGCCGGGACCCGGACCTGGTCGAATTCCCGCAGCAGCGGCTCATCTCCCAGGCCGTCAACGACCAGCAGCCGGCCGTCGCCGAGGTCGCTGAGGCCCGATTTCAGGTGCAGCAGATTCGGGAAAGTTCGGACGTCGATGATGCCCGACGAATAGCCGAGCGACGTCAGCCACGCGGCAAGCTGCCGGGCGCCGTCGGCATTGGTGCGATCGCTGAGGCCGATGAGGAACCGGTCCTCCGCCTGGCAGACGTCGCCGCCGTCGAGCGTGCCGGGGGGATTGATCCTGGCAAGATCGCCGAACATCGGGGCGAGGACGTCGCGTATGGCATGGACCTCGCCGGCGCGGCTGGGAGCGCCGGGGCGCGTGATGATCGCGCCGCGGTGGGTGATGACGGCCGTGTCTTCGACAAACGTGGAGTCCGCGAAAGCCGGATCGGCCGGAAGACGGATCAGCTCCAGGCCGCAGGCGCTGAGGGCCGCACAGTAGCGATCATGTTGCGCCAGGGCGTCGTCAAGCCGCGGCGAGCCGAGACCGGCGACGGTCAGACCGTCGGCGAAATTGGGGCCGGGGGGGCGGACGATGGCGCGGGTGAAGTTCATGCGGTGGCGAGGGTCGTCTCTGCACGTCTGGCAGGTTGTAACGCCGCGGACGAGGCCCGGCAATATGCGTGCCAAGGGGGTTTGGTGATCTGTTCCGCCTGATGAACGCATCTACCATTCTGGATGCGTTTGGACTAGACTCTGATACGAGTCAAACACCGCGCTCGGCCGATCGTGAACGGGGCAACCAGGATTTCGCAACCATGCCAACGGCTTCACACCACCGCGCGCACCACCACTGCACGCAGGCTTCCCCCTTCGCCCCGCCGGCGCTCGACACGATCCGTATCGGCTCGCGTCGCTGGTTCCTGCAGACGGGAGTGGCCGGGATGGCCGGCCTGACACTGCCGGCCCTGCTCAGCCATCGTGTGGGCGCGTCACAGCAATCCGGCGACCGCAAGGCGGTGATCCTGTTCTGGCTCTCCGGCGGACCCAGTCACATTGATATGTGGGACCCGAAGCCGGACGCCCCCGCAGAGATCCGCAGCCCCTTTGCCACGATCGACACGCGCGTCCCCGGCGTCCAGTTCACCGAACATCTGCCGCTGCAGGCGTCGATCGCCGATAAACTGTCGGTGATCCGTTCCGTCGACTGCTCCGCCAGCAATCATACGCCGATCACGATGCAGGCGGGGAATCCGCTCGCGCGGCGGACGGATGACGGGCGCGACGGCGGCGGATATCCGTCGATGGGCTCCATTGCGGCGAAGTTCCGGGGCGCCAATCATCCGGATCTGCCCGCGTTTGTCGGTCTCGCGCCGTCGTGGGCCGCCGACGTGTGGGGCGCGGGACACCTGGGCAGCCGGTATGAGCCGGCCAAAGGGCTGGAACTGACCGGCCGGTTCGCCATGCCGGACGGTGTCGCCGCGCCGCGCCTGTCGGACCGCGAGCAACTGCGGCAGCAGTTCGATCGGCTGCGGCGGGACCTCGACCGCGGGACGACGATGGAGCGGCTCGACCGTTACGCGCAACAGGCGTACGACATGGTCCTCTCGGGGGACGTGCAGAAGGCGTTCGACGTGGCCTCGGAGACCGACGCGACGCGTGACGCCTACGGCCGCAACAGCGTCGGGGAGAAGGCGCTGCTCGCGCGACGGCTGGTGGAGTCGGGGGTGACGTTCGTGCTCGTGAGCGGCGCGTGGGGCTACTTCGATCATCACGGGGACAACGTACAGTGGGGGGGCATCGTCAAAGGGCTGAAGCCGGCCCTGCCGGCCGTCGACCGCGCGCTCTACGCGCTCGTCAACGACCTGGAACAGCGGGGGCTGCTCGCCGACACACTGGTGATGATGCTCGGCGAGTTCGGGCGGTCTCCCGTGATGAACAAGGAGGCCGGCCGCGACCACTGGACCGCCGTGATGTCGATGGTGCTGGCCGGCGGCGGTCTGCGGCACGGCCAGGCGATCGGCTCGACGGACGCGCGCGGCGGTGCAATCAACAGCGGAATCGTGCGGCCGCAGGACCTGGCGGCGACGACGTTCCGGCATCTCGGGATCGACCTGGACGGGCATTGGGTCAACCCGCAGGGGCGTCCGACGCCGATCGTGGTCGAGGGGGGACGGCCGATTCCGGAACTGGCATAGAGCGGCGCCGAAGTCAGGTTCGCCCGTCCGGTGGGCGAATGAACCGCCTCAGCAGCAGCGCCAGTCCTGCGACGAGCAGCACGGCCAGCAGGACCGCCAATACCAGGTGCACGTGCGCCGTCTGCCTGACGAGCGCCGTCGACACGACGCCGTACAGCGCGACGAACCCGTACAGGAACCGCCACGCCATCAGTTGTTCAATCAGCAGCAGGCAGAGCGCGGCGAGCAGGAACCAGCGCGACAGACTGGAGCGGGACAGCCGGTATTCAGCCTGCAACGCCGCGGAGGACGGCCACTCGTTCACGAAGGCGAATTCAGCGTCCCCCAGTTCGGAGGCGAGCGCCGCCCGGTCCAGCCGGGTCAGGTCGCTCTCCGCCGTGTCGACGTTGACGGCATAAGACTCGTCCACGAGCGACGGACCGCTGATCCGCAACTGATAGACGCCGCTGCCGGCCAACGGTTCCGTAGCAACCGTCTGCCCCGATTCCAGGGACTGCACGGTGAGGGGCTGCGCCGCTTCTCCGGGCGGCACGAGTTCGACGTTCGCGCCGAACTCCGCGGCCGACATGCGTCGCACGATCGACTGTCCGACCCGCAGGTGACGGCGGTCGAAATCCGCGACGCCCGCCAGGCGGGTCATTTCGTGGACCATCGGGACGAAGCTGGGCCACAACGCCCAGTTGCCCCAACGGTCATCGAGCGAAGTCGTGACAAGCATCACACGTCCCGCCCCGAACGGCTGTTCGATGATCGCCGGGTCTCCCGATGAGTACGACAAGGCGGTCCTCGCGACGGTCTCGCCGGGCAGTTCGGTGCGGTAGTACCTGAAGATCTGCGTCGTCAGCAGTCCGGCGTCGGTATTGCCGGCGAACGGGCGCACGACCGGATGCTCGTACTGGCCCGGTTCGAAGTGAAATCCGTCCTCGGCCGTTTCGGGCAGGCTGGCGACGTCCAGCAGTCGTGCGGGGAGCAGTCCCCGGCCGTCGCGGTACAGCCACTGGTTGTAACTGGCGGCGCGGACCTCGTCTCCCAGCGACACGACGAGACCGCCGCCGGCGTGGACATAGTCGCTGAGCAGCCGGGCCTCGGCGTCGGTGAGCATCGGCACGTCGCACAGCCAGACGCAATCAAACCGGCTCAATTCGATCCCGCGGAGTTCTCCGTCACCGATCAGGCGCGGATGGAACACTCCTTCCGAAATGGAGTCGGCCGCGCCGCGATACCGCCGCCCGGGGTCGAGCGCGAGGAGCACGAAGTCCGCGGCCCCCGGGACGCGCTCCACCCGCGGTCGGCCGCTGACCAGCAGGACGTCGAGCGGTGCGCGGCCCGGGAGGACGAGGCTGCGGCGGTTGTCGAGCGGCAGGCTGTCGTCGGTCAGGCGGGCCGCAACGACCGCTTCCACCCCGTCGCCCTGGTCCAGAGGAAGGGAGACCGCCACGGTCGTATGAGGGGGCAGGTCGACGGTACGGGATTCGCGCGGGCGGCCGTCGACCAGGAGTTCCAGTGACCGTCCCGTGAGCGGGACGCTGCCGAAGTTGTGCAACTCGACTTCCAGCGGGAGCACACCGGATACGGCGCCAGGCGGGCGCGCGGCGCGCAGCCCCGTGATGGCCGCGTTTTCCGCCGTCGACGCTCCGACGTCGACGAACACCAGTCTGCCGGAGGCGGCAAGCTCCCTGAGCGCGGCTCGCAATTGCGCCCGTTCCGGCTCCCCGGGCGGGAGCCAGTCCGCGGATTGCAGGTCGCTGAGCACAATGATCTCGCTGCGGACCCCGGGGGGATTGCCGCCCATCAGCGCGACCACCTGGCGCAGGGACGACAGGACGTCGCCGCGCTCCTGCGTCTGCGACAGCCGGTCCAGTTCCGCCAGCACTTCCGCGCGTTCGTAGGCGGGACGGCGGATGAGGATCTGCGGCGGTGATTCACACAGACGCACGAGATGAAAGGCGTCGCCGGGGTGCGACGTCTGCACGATCCGTTTCGCGATTTGCCGCGCTCGTTCCAGGGCGGACTCTCCCTCCGGCGCGTACGCCATGCTCAAAGACGCATCGATGACGAGCACGCGGTGCATGGCGGGCGACGAATCGCCCGCGCCGCCGACACGTTCCAGGTACGGCTGCGCCAGCGCGAGTGCGACGAACAGCAGCATCAGCGTGCGGACCACGAGCAGCAACAGCGCTTCGAGCCGCACGCGGCGGGCCTGCCTGCGCACGGCTTCGCGCAGGAACTGCATCGCCGCCCACGAGCGCTCGCGGTGCCGCTGGCGGTACAGCAGGTGAATCAGCACCGGCAAGCCGCTGAGCAGCAGGCCCCCGATCAGCAGCCACGGGCTGATGATCCCGAAGGCCAGCGGCAGATCACTGAACTGGTGCATCGAACGCATGGGGTCATGGCCGCAGTGGAACACGCTCGCTCAGGTCGCGGGGGCGGTCGCGGCGCGCCGCGCCCGCCGCGCGAGATAGGCCGACAGGGCCGCTTCCAGCGAGCGGTCGGTCCGCAACAGGACGTAATCCAGCCCGGCGTTGCGGCACTCCGACTCCAGCCTCCGCCGGAACCGCTCGAACTCCCGCCGATAGGCGCCGCGGACGGCCCGGGGATCGACGAACTCCGACTGCGGCAGTTCCAGGTCGTGGAACAGCGTCGGCTCGTCGAACGGGAACTCCTCTTCCGCCGGGTCGATCACCTGCATCACGCTCACGTCGTGCCGGCGGTGGCGAAAGTGCTTGAGTGCGGACAGCAGCCTGGTTTCGGCATTGAAGAAGTCGCTGAGGATCACGAC
>CAZWGW010000292.1:0-8214 GCA_964633565.1 uncultured Planctomycetaceae bacterium | reverse complement strand
GCGCCACGGCGACGTCGCGCAGCAGCTTTCGCAGCAGGAATCCCCCCACGAACACAGCAGCGACCAGGGCGTTCACGATCAACAACCACCGTCCGCGCTCCGTCCCCTGTTTCCCCTCAAGAAGTGCGTCACCAAACGGCAATTCGCCCGTTGCGCTCTTCAAGTATTCGATTTTTCGAATGTTGTCCTGGACCACGGTCCCGTCGGGTATTTCCACACGGAAGAAGTCGGTGGTCAACGTGTCAAACTCCAACTTGCCGACCCGCAGGTTCCATCGCAGCACGGGTCGCCCCCATAACTCCGCGGTGTCCACATTCGGATCCGCGTACAGCGTCTCGCGCTGCAGAAACGGCAGCCAGACCCCCGGTTTCACTTCGCGGAAGTCGTGATGCGTCCGCACCAATCGCAGCGTATCGGGGTGCTCTCCGGCCTTGGGCCAGAACTCAGGACTCCAGAACTGCTCGGTGCGCATCACGGCGAAAGACCGGGACGGATCCAGCGCGAACCGCACGACACCGGGGCGTTCGATCACACAGCACTCGACGCCGTTGATTACCTCACGATCGGGCAGCAGCCGGAATTCGTCCCGCCAGGCGCGAATGTCCTCAGGAATCAGCAGCGGCTGCCGTCCGGGTGGAAACGCGCGGCGCCATTCCAGCCCGTCCACGTATTGATACACATTCAGATGCAGATTGTCGGTGTAGTCCCAGAACTGATAAATGGTGGGGTCCGCCGCTCCCTCAATCGCGGCCATGGGATGTTCACCTTTTTTCAGGGACACCTGAACCCCGTCGTCCGGGCGGTAAACGCTGGCCGTGTGACTCGTCCATTTCTCCTGCCCCGGATCAAGTTGCACCTCACAGTAAAAGTAGCTTCCCCGCCGGGCGTTCCTCGTGCTCACGCCGGGGATCCGGTCCACAATCCGGCTTTCAGCCAGGTGTTCGACATTACCCCATTTGTATTCCACATAGAAGCTGTCCGTCTCCAACACACCGCGGGAGCGCGCATCAAGCCCCTCCAGCACTGTATCGATTGAAAGCCCCTCGCCCGGGAAAACGTCGCCTGCCGGACACCCCACGATTGCGCAAGCGATGACAAGTGGTTTCAACTCCAGCCATCGGCACATCATCAACCTCATTTCTTCGCTTCATCCGGGCACGGCCCCACGACGCTTCCGCTGCGGACGTCCCGACTCGAGTGACGGGCTCGCAGTTGACACGAACGCGGCTCCGCTCGCAGAAATATCCCGGGCCCCCTGCAGCACAGGGCCCGGGACGCATTTCCACTCCGGTCAATCAGGTTGTCGGCGCGCAGAATGTCGTCTGCGTGAATGGCAGCGTGCAAATCGGGTTGGCCGCGCAGGGAACTGCAGGAAATGCGTTGAACACGCCCCCTGGCACCGGATACTTGCTCCAGCTACAGCCGCACCCGGTGCAATCACTGTTCTCCCCGCCGTAACACCTCCAGCGATTGGTCACGCTGTCCTTATAACAGACCGCACCCCAGACTGTCGATTTCTCCAGGGTCGTTACGCTCGAGCCTGGAAGCGCGGCATCGGACGACGCCACATGCAGGCCGCCGACGATGACGGCCAACGCGAGTACCGCTCCTGCACTTGTTTTCATCGCTCCACTCCTCACTGCTTAAAATACCACCCGCATTGCGACACGTCACACGAGTGTCGCGGCGAGCTCTCGTTGTCGGGCCAGTCCGGCGCCACCACGATGTGCACGCCTGCATCGCCCATTTCGGTCCCTGAGTCTCGCTTGCAGTGCGGATTATGAAATGTGCGTGTGTGTTTGTCAATCATGAACTTTAAAATATATAATTAATTAGTAGAAATGGGGTGTGGTGGCAGCTCACGCCCGGCGACGTTACTCACACGCGCCGCCATGGCCCGCGTGACGCGCAGCGAGGGTCGGCGACCGCCGGTCCTGAGTGTTCCGAACGAGGAAGGGCGATCACGGTTTCCGCGACGCGGGATCCAACAGCAGTGGGCTGCGGCGGCAACATTGCCGGTCGTCTCAGCAGGCTCTGCCGAGGCAGGGCCCGGGGCGTGACGCCCGGCGACCCGAGTTGCACCGGCCGACGACCTCCGACCGCGCGTCCGGAACAGTTACGGCGCCGGGTCGGCCGTCGCTCGCTCACCGCAACTGCCCGCCGAACAGGCCCGGCGGGACGCGCCGGCCTGCCGACGGTTTCAATGGCGTCAAGGCCTGCTGCGCCGGGTGGGGCAGGCCATTCGTGGGATTGGCACGCACATGTACCTCCGTACGCTGCGTGTGGAAATTGCAATTCGGCCCGCTCGACCTACAATGTGCGATGGCCCGGCGTCGCGATCCGTTTCGGCGACCAGGCGAGGAATCCTGGGAGGACGGCTGTGTTCACTTACTGCACGATGTCCGGATTTGTGCCGGCGCAACAGCTGCAGACGGAAGACCTCTGGAAGGTCGGTCTGTTCGTCGGCGGTTTCTTTCTGGTGGTGCTGGGGATCATTTTCCTGTTTCTGTTCGGCAAGTACTTCAACCTGTGGCTGCGGGCGTTTGTCACGAAGGCCCGCATCGGGCCGATCACGATCGTCGCCATGTCACTGCGGAAGGTGAACCCGACCGCCATCGTCGATTCCAAGATCATGGCGGTGCAGGCCGGCCTGACCGACATCCACACGGCGGCGATGGAAGCACACTACCTGGCGGGTGGGAACGTGCAGCGCGTCGTGCGGTCACTGATTGCGGCCCATCGTGCCCGCATCGACCTCGACTGGGACACGGCCGCCGCGATTGACCTCGCCGGGCGCAACGTCCTGGAAGCCGTGCAGACCAGCGTCGACCCGAAGGTGATCGACTGCCCGGACCCGCGGCACGGGCGGCTGACGCTGGACGGCGTGTCGAAGGACGGCATTCAGCTCAAGGCCCGCGCCCGCGTGACCGTGCGGACGAACCTCAGCCAACTCGTGGGAGGAGCGACGGAAGAAACGGTGATCGCCCGCGTAGGCGAGGGAATCGTGTCAGCGATCGGGTCGTGTGAGAGCCACAAGCAGGTGCTGGCCAACCCGGCCCTCATCGCGCAGGCCGTGCTCCGGAAGAGCCTCGATTCGCAGACGGCCTACGAGATCGTTTCGATCGATATTGCCGACATTGATGTCGGCGACAATATTGGCGCCCGGCTGCAGGCGGATCAGGCCGAGGCCGACATGCGCGTGTTCCGCGCCAAAGCCGAACAGCGCCGCGCGGAAGCGGTCGCCATGGAACAGGAGTTTCAGGCTCTGACCCAGGAGAATCGGGCCAAAGTCATTCTGGCTGAAGCGGATGTGCCCAGAGCGATGGCCGAAGCGTTCCAGAAGGGGCAATTGCGGCTTTCCAATGGGGAAGCGTGAGGCTGGATCGCAGGCGCGATTCTGCATTCGCGGCAAACGGATCACGAAAGAGATAACGGCGGCACGGGTTCCGCGTGTGGCAGGCATTGCCCGGGATTTCGCTGTGACAGCGTCTGCGGCAGCGGCCCGTCTGTGCGGAAGAATCGACGTACCGGGAGGATGGCAAAGGTCCGTCGGCATTTGATCGATGCTTTACGGGCGGCACAAGCCGCAGTTGACGCCGCGTCCTGATGCAACCGGGCCGACCTTGTTTGAGGTTGCCATCGCTCTGAGCTACCATGCAGCCGGTCTTGAATGCCGGATCACGGGTGATAGTCGGGCGGCGCCGAAATTCCAACCGGGCAATCCGATGAATGAAAATCGACTGGAACTGACACGCGACCAGCAGGAGTTATTGCTGCAGGGGTTGCGCTTTGTGCGGAGTTCGGTGGCACTGGACATGCGCGACTATACCGTGGAATACGATACCGAACGCCGGCGGCAGTATGAACGGATCAGCAAGTTGGAAGCGCTGTTGAAATCGGCGCCGCTGGTTGAGGCCGCCAGCGCCTGATCGTCGGCCGCCGTACTGAGTAGCCCGCGCGCCCCGGGGCGCAGTCTACGCCGGTCGCCGCCCCATGCGATACCAGCACGTTTGCGTCGAGGCGATCGCCTGCACCCTGCCTCCCCACGTGGTCACGTCGGAGGAGATTGAGGCCCGCTTGCGCCCGGTCTACGAGCGGCTGGGGCTGCCCGAGGGCCGACTCGAGCTGATGACGGGCATCCGCGAGCGGCGTTTCTTTGATCCCGGGACGCGACCGGGAATGATCAGCGCCGGGACCGCTCGGCGCGCGATGGAACTGAGCGGCCTCGAACCACGACACATCGGCGCCCTGATTCACGGCTCGGTCTGCCGGGACCAGCTCGAACCGGCGACGGCGTCGTTCGTCCACCATGCCGCCGGTCTGCCGGCCGACGCGCTGGTCCTCGATATCAGCAATGCCTGCCTGGGCGTGCTGAACGGGATGGTGCACATAGCCGACATGATCGAACTGGGACGCATTCGGGCGGGGGTGGTCGTCGGCACGGAAGTCGGTCGGCCGCTGGTGGAGGGGACAATCGAGCGTTTGCTGTCCGACCGAACGCTCACCCGCAAGGACGTCAAGTACGAATTCGCCTCACTGACAATCGGGTCGGGCTCGGCCGCGGTGGTGCTGTGCGACCGGAGGTTGAGTCGAACCGGAAACATGCTGCGCGGCGGCGTTTTCCAGGCCGACACCTCACAGCACGGATTGTGTGCAGGCGACATCGACGCCGAGGCGGCAGTCCCCGGGCAACTGCGGATGAGCACCGATTCCGAGGCGCTGTTGCACGCCGGAGTCAATCTGGCGGTGGAAACCTGGCCCCGGTTTCTGCGCAGTGTCGACTGGGACGACGGGCGCGTGAACAAGGTCTTTACCCACCAGGTCGGCCGCGCCCATCGCCGGTTGTTGCTGGAGCGGCTGGAACTGCCGGAGGAGAGTGACTTTCCCACGGTGGAGTCCCTGGGGAATACGGGGTCGGCGGCCCTCCCCATGGCGGCCGCGCTCGGAATCGAGCGCGGACATCTCCAGCGGGGAGACCGGGTGGCGCTGCTGGGCATTGGCAGCGGCCTCAACGTGCTGATGCTCGGGCTGAACTGGAATGGGCACGGCTGACGCGGCAACGCGTCGTGTCGCCCTTTCGTCCACGCTGTCAGCCCCCGTCAAGGTTTGTGCCGTTTGCCCTCGGTGCGCAAGACCCTGTCTTTGGCGGATCGTCAATTTCGTTGCGATCTATGCCGGAGGCGGCCTTCTGGAACGTGGCGCGGCAAGTCCCTCAGGGCGTGTCGCCGATTTCAAGAACTGCGGGGACCTGCGCGCGGCGCTGGAATGCGCCTTGTCGTGGGAAAAACGTCGTGCAGGTCGAGTCCTGGCCTCGTCTGATCGCTTCCTGACTGAGCACCGGCACCATGCGGAATCTCCTGGACAAGCGTGACCCGTGGGGTCAGGGACTGGGACTGTGGGTCTTTGTCGGCATGGTGTTCGCGGCGCCACTGGTGGCGATCTCGCTACGTGGATTGACACTGGAGAACGACGTCTCGGCATGGCTGCCTCCCGACGAGGCGGAGAGCAGGACACTGACCTGGTATCAACAGCACTTTCCGGGCGACGAACGGCTGCTGGTTTCGTGGAATGGAAGCACGCTCGACGATCCCCGCGTCGAACGGCTTGCCGGGGAGTTGCGCGGACACGTGGATGCCGACGGAGTGCGTCGCGGAGGGCTGCCGTTCGTCAAATCCGTTCAGACGCCGCGCGACGTGTTGCAGCAGACGGCCGATCATGACGTGCCCGCACCGGAGGCCCTGGCGCGGCTCGACGGGGTCCTGATCGGGAAGGGGCCGCTCAAGATCCTGTTGACGGACGCGGGGCGGGAATCCCCGGAACGCACGACAAAACGGCTGATCAAGGCCGCAGAGTTGCAACTGGGCCTGACCCTGCAGATCACCGGACCGGTCGAAACCTGGGCCGACAGCGCGGAGGGCGCCGCTCAGTCGCAGGAAGACGCGGCCGCGGATTCGTCAGCCGCCGACGCCGACCCGACCGGCCCGGAGACCGACAGCGACTACGGACTCGACATGCCGCCGCACGACCTGCAGGCGACCTGGCGTGGAATTCGACCGGGTAGCGAGGCCGTGGAACGAATACGAGATCTGGCGCTCAATCTGCGCGATTTTCCGACGACGGAAGAACCGGATGGCCGGCGACTGATCGCGGACTGCTTTTTCGCCAGCGGTTCGCCCGTCGCGCTCGCAGTCGAGTTGACTGAGGCGGGAGAAGCCGACCTGGCGGAAGCCCTGGCATCGATTCGCCGGGCGGCGATCGAGGTCGGCGTGCCGGAGGACCAACTGCACATTGCCGGCCGACAGGTCGCCTCCCTGGAGTTGACCAGCGAAGTGCGGCGGACCGTCTGGAATCCCCAGGCGCCCTGGTACCGGCTGCCGGATCGGTCCGTGCTGCTGCTGGCGTGTCTGGTGAGCGTCGCGCTGTCGTTGTACTTCCTGCGCAGCGTGGGTCTGGGCCTGCTCGTCGTTGGAACGGCGAGCTTTGCGGCTTTGATCGGAGTGTCGGTCGTCCCGCTGACCGGGCAGCCGTTGAATATGGTGCTGATTGCAATGCCTGTGCTGTTGACGGTCCTGTCGTTGGCCGGGGCGATCCACTTCGCGAACTATTGGCGCCATGCGGCGGTCGAATCACCGCGCACTGCAGTGTCGCGTGCGACGCTGATGGCCCGCGCGCCGATGCTCATCGCGACCGGCACGATCGTACTGGGGATGCTCGCGCTGGCCTGCAGCCACCGGCTGCCGGTGCGGCAGTTCGGCCTGTTCACTGCGGCTGGCTGCCTGATCGGGATGGTGGTCGTGTTGTACGGATTGCCGGCGTTGCTGCAGATCAGTGGCCTGCGCGCGCCGGACCTTGTCGATGTCAATGACCGGACGTGGGCCACATGGGCGACGCTGCTCGGGCGGCGGCCCGTGAGCGTGACCGTGGGATGTAGCGTGCTGCTGATTGCCGGCGCGGCCGGGCTGGCGCAGTCCCGGACCGGGACCCAGATTGTCCGCAGTTTTCCCGCGGAGTCGCGGCTCATCCGGGACCTGGAATTCATCGAGGACCACCTGTCCGGCGTCACGCCGCTGAATCTGGTCGTGCGATTCACTCCGGAAGCCCAGCAGCAATCCCGGTTTCTGGAGCGAGTCGAGATCGTGCGGGCGGTCGAACACGAATTAAGACGGCATCCGGACGTGACGGGCGCATTGGCGCTGACTGACTTTCTTCCCGTGCAGGCATTGCCCGCCGCCGACGCCCGCCGGCTCGAACGCGTGACGTTCAACCGCCGCTCGAACGAGATGGAGGAACAGGTCCGGGCGCAGCCGACAGGCGCAGCGCGCGATTTTCTGGCGGTGGCCGAAGATGGGGCCGACCTGAACCTCCCGGGTGACCAGGGTTTGAACCGGCCCGGGGACGAACTGTGGCGGATCGCGCTGCAGTTGAGGTTGACGCCGGACGCCGACTGCGGAGTCGTCTCGCGGGAACTCAACCAGCGCGTGCAGGGCGTGACACGGTTGCACGCCGGCGCTGATCACGTGCTCACCGGGACGGCGCTGTTGTTCCACCAGTCTCAACGGGCCGTGCTGTCGAGCCTGATCAAGACCTTTGTCCTGGCGAGTGTTCTGATGGGGGCCTTGCTGGTCTGGACGCTCCGCTCGCCGCTGGCCGCCGGGTTGTCCATGCTGACTTGCCTGCTGCCGATCGGCTTCGTCTTCGGCCTGGCATCGCTGTGCGGCGAGCGTGTTGATGTCGGCGCGATGATCACGGCCGTGGTGGGCCTGGGGATCGCCGTCAACGGCATGCTGCACCTGTTGACCTGGTTCCGCGACGGACTGCGCCGGGGTCGGTCCCGGCGGCGGGCGATGATTGAAGCACTCGCCCATTGTGGGCCGGCCCTCTGGCAGAGCAGCCTGGCAGTCGGTCTGGGGCTGCTGATGCTGGCACCCGCCGAACTGCAACTGATCAGCCGTTTCGGCTGGCTGATGTCGGCGCAGATCGGGGCCACGCTGCTGGCCGACCTGATCCTGCTGCCGGCGTTGCTGGCCGGCCCGCTGGGAGCCATGCTGCAGACCACGCTGCTGTTGCACGACGAGCGGGACGGGGCGCTGCCGGCGACGGTTGCACCGCCGCACATTCGCTTTCGCCGGGTGTCGCGGGATGTCTCGCGAACGGCGATGTGAGGCGCGCGCCCGAGAACGCCGATGGCTGTTCCCGGAAGCCCCCGCCTGGCTC
>CAZWGW010000291.1:0-8225 GCA_964633565.1 uncultured Planctomycetaceae bacterium | reverse complement strand
CCGACGATCCCCGGCGTGCGGCGGATTCCGGTGCTTGCGACCGGTCAGGTGCTGGTCGATTTTGCATCAATGTGGTCATGGAAGGCGCGATTCCTTCTCTGCACAGAACGGGCACTTCAGTGCAGATTCCGTTCCGGGGAGCGAGAGGAAACCGGCGCCGCGCGCCAGCGTGACGACGCCCGTCAGCACGACGCACCAGGCCGCAAGAACCATCAACTGCTGCCGACGCATGGCGCTGAGCAGCGAAATCGTTGTCCCTGTCAGCACCATCAGTGGGACTGTTCCGGCACCGAACGTCGCCATCACAGCGACGCCGCGCAACAGGTCCCCGGTGGAAGCCGCCAGTGACAGCATGGCATACACGAGTCCGCACGGCATGAAGCCCGAGAGCAACCCCGCGAAGAATGCGTTTTGCAATCCCGGCGTTCGGAGCAGCGCGCCGAACAGTGGGAACGCGCCGCAACCGAACAGTGCCGCGCCGCGCGGCGACTTCCGCCAGCGGCGCAGGTCAAACCCGGCGGCCGCCAGACCTTCGACACTCAGGAACGATCCCGCGATGACGCACATCGTCGCCGGGATGTTCACCCAGCCTCCGACGCCGCGCGCCAGTTTCATGCCGATGAATCCGGCAACGGCTCCCAGGACAACGTACGTGAAGATCCGCCCGCCGCTGTAGGCGAGCTGGGCGAGCAGGTTCCGCCGCCAACTCGATTGGCCCATGCCGATCAGCATGGCGAAGCCGCCGCACATCCCTACGCAGTGCGACGAGCCGAGCAGGCCGCCGAGGAATACGAGCGGCAGTTCGATCATGTCTCGATCTCCTGCACCGCGCAGGTTTCGAGTCGCACTTGCCGTTCTCGCTGATCTGAGTTGGATTCCTCATCCGGCACACCAGCCCGAAGCGCAAGCGAGGGAAGTGACGTCGATTCCCTCGCTTGCGCTTCGGGCTTGTGTGAAGGCGCCGATTCGAAGCGTTTCAGCCGCAGCGAATTGGCGATCACGGCCAGGCTGCTCAGCACCATCAGTACGGCGGCGATCGCGGGGTGCAGCGAGCCCCCCGCCGCCAGCACGACGCCGCAGGCGTTGTAGCCGAAGGCCCAGCCCAGGTTCTGGCGGATGATGCGGACGCTTTGCCTCGACAACCGAATGGACCACGGCACGCGCCGCAGGTCGCTCGTGAGCAGGCACACGTCGGCGGAGTCGCGCGTCACGTCGGGACCGCACCCCATCGCGATGCCGACATCGGCGGCCGCCAGCGCCGGCGCGTCGTTGATGCCGTCGCCGACCATGGCCACACTGCCGACGGCGGCCTGGACATCATGGAGGGCGGCGACCTTGTCCTCCGGCAACAGCCCGGCCCGCACGGGGATGCCGAGTTGCTCGCCAATCCGCGCGCCACGTTGCGCATGGTCCCCCGTCAGCACGGACGTCTGCCATCCGGCATGCCGGCATTCGGCAATCGCCTCGCCCGCCTCCGGGCGCAGTTCCTCGTCGAAAACAAATGCGGCGCGGACCTCGTCGTCCCAGCCGAGCAATGACACGGGCCGGCCTTCAGCCAGCGCCGACCGTACGACAGCGTCGAGTGCTGCGGGCAACCGGCAACCTGCCTCCTCCACAACGAGTCGGTAGCTCCCCAGCCAGGACCGGGCCGTTGGGTCGCCGAAGTAACCGCTGACGCCGCGGCCCCGCTCAATTCGAGCCTCCAGTATCGAATCCGTCTCCGCGATCGTCTCCGCGATCCCCACAATCGCCTGCGAGAAGGGGTGGGATGATGTGCCGGCGAGCGCGACGGCACGTCCCAGGACCTCTTCCCGCGGCGTTTGCGGGTCGCAGGCGAATCTCTTCACGCGCGGCGAACCGCTGGTCAGCGTCCCCGTCTTGTCAAAGCACACGGCGCGCGCTGCCGCCAGCCGCTCCAGCGCTTCGCCGCTGCGAAACAGCACCTGTAATTCCGCGGCCCGCCCCAACGCGGCCCACACGGCGAGCGGCGTTGCGATCCCCAGCGCGCAGGGACACGCGATCAGCACTACGGCCAACGCCGCGGACAATGCCTGCTCCCCGTGGCCGGCAATCGAATGCCCCGCAAACGTCCCGGCGGCGACGACAGCGATCAGCGGGAAAAACCACGCCGAAGCACGGTCCGCCAGGCGCTGATACGCCCCTTTGGCTTCGCGCGCCTGCCGCACTGCGTCGATCATTCGTCCCAGCGCCCCCTCCCAGGGAAGTGCGGTCATCGAAATGGATACAGTGCCGTCGAGGTTTACCGTCCCCCCCAGCACCCGATCGCCTGACTGTTTGACGACGGGCCAGCTTTCGCCCGTGAAGACCTGCTCGTCGACGGATGCGGCGCCGCCGAGGAGCACGCCATCGGTCGGGAATCGCTCACCGGCGTGGACCTGCAGTTCATCGTCGCGGACCACTTCGCGAGTCGGCAGGCGGACGAAACCGCCGTTCCGCCGCACTCGTACTGTTTCGGGAATGAGTTTCTGCAGCCGTTCGAGAGCGGCCGAAGCGCGGAGCCGGCCGGTCGCCTCCAGCCACCGTCCGAGCGTGACGAACATCAGGATGACGCAGCCGACTTCCAGATAGACTGCGCCCGTGCCGCGGATGACCGAGATGATCGAGTACACGTAGGCCGCCGCTACACCGGTGAGCAGCAGCAGGTCAGTCGACGGCACGCCCCGCCCCAGGCTGCGCCAGGCGCTCTCGGCGATCGGCTGGCCGAGCAGAAACAGCACCGGCAACGAGAACAGCAACGCCAGGTGCCTCAGCACCGCACTGTAGGCGCCCGCCGCCTGGGCTTCGCCCGCGACATCGTACACATCGTACGCCCAGAGCGCGAGCGTGAACACCATCACGTTCATCGAGAAAAACACGCCCAGACCGAGCCGGGTCAGCGTCCACTGAGCGGCCCCTTCCTCGCCTCGTTCCCGCGTGACGGCCGACGCGATCTGGCAACCAAGGCAGCAGAATTGCGGCCCCTCAGGCTGCGGCGACGCACGTCGCGCGAACAACGGCCGCGGCAGCGGCAGGCCGCAGTAGTCGCAGGCGGCGTCGCGGGACGCGGCGGAGGTCATGGCGGGTTCACCATTTCGGTCTGCAGCGCGGGGAGCAGGTATGTCACCGCGTAGTAGATGGCGAAGATCCAGAACAGCAGCCAGATCATCCGCACGTACCACGGAATCGCGCTGCTGGTGTAGCTGTGCTGCCGTTCTTCTTCGTCCAGCGTGCGCTGTTCGACGTTCGTCATGGTTGTCTCAATCTCGTTTAACCCGTAGCCGCAGGCGAGGGGCGTGTTCATTGCTCGTCCCTCGCCTGCGGCTACGGGTCAAACGAGCGCGGCACGTTCGAAATTCAACCTTCATCGCCGCTGGGAGGCGTCCAGTTGCGTCTCATGGTCCAGCATCGTCTGTTTGGGCTGCTCGATGTCGCGGAACATGCCGCCCCCCATCGCCCACAGCAGCAGGCAGAAAAAGCCGAGGCTGGCGAGGAGGTAATTGAGGATCGGCGTGATCGTGAAAATCCCCTCCGGGTCGCCGCGGAGCACCGCGACCAGCTCAATGAACTTGGTCACGAACCCCAGCATGCTGGGGATCAGGATCAGCACGGCGAGGATCACCGTGATCAGGATGCTCGTTCTGCGATTCGCCATTTCCATCTCCCCGTCGTGCAATCACCTCGACCCGACCGCCGGCGCCGGCGATTCCGTCTCTTCGAGCGGCGACGGCTGGTAGTCCTCGTAGTACGGATAGCTCTCCAGCCACGAACCGAGCCACTGGACGTAGGTAATCAGCCCGAGCCCTCTTTCATTCGGCCGGTCAGCGCTGCCGTCGAACAGCCAGGGATACTCGGGCATCGGCGATTTGTGCGAGAGGTCGCCCGGCTTGAAGAAGTGCACCGCGTGCCAGTCGTTCGATCGTCGTGCCCCTTCGCGGCTCAGGTCCGGTCCGACGCGCCGCGTGCCGAACAGCACCGGGCGCTGCAGTTCGTTCTGGTACTCCTTCGACTGCGAGACCGGACCCCAGCGCAGCTCTTCGTTTGACACCGGCCGCACGAACTGGCTGTGGCAGTGCCAACACCCTTCCCCGATGTAGACCTTGTGTCCGACGCGGAGCGCTTGCGCGCATTTCTCGTTGAGCCATTTGTTCGCCTCGTCGGGATTGGACGTCGGAGGCACACCGTAGTATTTCTCGAATGACTCCGGGAACCGCTGCGCGAGGTCTTCGAACTGATACCGCAGGTTGGCGTTCACCAGTTCCTCGACCTTCTGTTCCGGCAGGTGGCGGTACATCAGCGCCGGGACGATGGCATTCGACAGGAAGGCGAACCCGAAAAACGCCAGCCCCGCGACGAAGAACACGCCGGATTTGCTTTCGAACATCGTTCCTGCATCCTGTCTCGGACCGTCCAGCGTCCCGGACGCTTTGAGCGTCCGGGACGCTCACGCTGTGGCCGCTGTCGACCGTTGCCACGTCTTGTAAATGTTGTAGACGAACACGACCTGCCCGCCGGCGATCGCCAGCCCCGCGATGAGCCGGGTCGCCCAGAATGGCTGCGATACGGCCACCGAGGCCTCCCACGGCTGCAGCGCCGCCCACGACCACCCCTGGAACAGTCCTCCCAGGATCAGGTCGCTCGCCATCACGAGCATCCCGCCGGCCGACAGCCAGAAGTGCCATTCGCACAGCTTGCGGCTGTGCCACTCCGTCTTGAGCAGCCGCGGGATGAGGTGCGTCATCACCCCCAGCAGCCACAGGCTGAATACGCCGAACATGACGAGGTGCGCGTGTCCCACGACCCAGTCGGTGAAATGGATCAGCGCCTGAAACGTCAGCGTCACCTGCAGCGAGCACTGCAGGCAGGTCAGGAAGTAGTACACCATCCCCATGTAGAACCAGCGGATCGGCAGGTTCGTCACGATGGCATAGCCGGAGCCGAACAGCGTGCCGAAGAAGTTGATGATCACCGTCATCACGACCAGTTCCACGGCGATCGTCGAGATGACTGCTCCGTACTGCAGGAACATCGGGATCGGCGTGTACAGGAAATGGTGAATTCCCTGCAGCGGGTAGAAGAACGCCAGCCCCCAGAACCCGACCAGCGACAGGCCGTGGCTCCAGATCGGTTTGCGGAGCAGGATCGGCACGAAATAGTACATGAGGCCCCACCCCAGCAGCGTCACGAACAGCCCCACCAGGTCGTGAATGAACAGCCCGCCGACCGCGCCGGCGGCCGTCCCCGACACGAAGTACTGCGGCACGAAGTTCCCCATCGCGTACGTGAGGAACGTCCACACGAAGGCCGCCATGAAGTACCACAGCGTCACGTACATCGGTCCCCGCAGCCGGACGATCGGCGCCATGAAGTTGATGGCGACCAGCAGCAGTCCCAGTTGCGCGACGGGGTCGATCCAGACCGGCGTCTCGCCCCACTCCAGGGCCTGGGCCTCGCCGAACAGCAATCCCCCGGCCGTCGCCAGCACGACGACCTGCCACGCCGCAAAGATCAGCCACGACAGCCGGCGGTCGAGCACCGGCCGCAGCGTCAGCCGCGGCACGGCCCAGTGCAGGGCGCCCAGAAAGGCGTTTGCCAGAAAGCCGTAAGCGATGGCATTGGTGTGGATCATCCGCCATCGGCCGGGGGAAAGCAGTTCCACCCCCTGCAGCGGATTGTGGCGGATCAACTGAAAGCCCATCAGAAACCCGCCGGCCAGCGACACGAACATGTACCCCAGCGCGGCGAGGAAGTACCACAACACGAGTTTCTCGTCGACGAGATCCTCGTGGCGCGGCAGTGGCTGCGCGGGGGCCGGTGAGGGATGTGCGGCGTCACTCATGTTGATCTGGCGTCGTGTTGAGGCTCAATCGCGCGTGGGGCGGCGGTACGGCACGAACTTTCCGAGCGGGTACAGCACCGCCAGCGTCCAGCCGAAGACAAGGTGCGTGGCGGCCGCGACCCAGGGGGGCAGAACGGCGGCGTCCGTGATCCACCTCCCGCCGAACAGCGCCGGCTGGAGCCAGATCAGGATGCCGTAGAAGTTGAGACACCACAGGCCCAGGCTGAGGGCCGTCGCCACGATCAGGCGCTGCTGCAATGAACCGTCGCGTGCGAAACGGGCGAGCAGTACGAAGAACGGCACGCCGAGCAGGACGCCGGTTGCAAGGTACAGACAACAGCCGAGCACTAGGATCAACATTCCCTGGTCGGCTCCGAATTCCAGGGCCCGCTCTCCCAGCGGAAACGTGAGATAGACCTTGATCAGTTCCAGGGGACTCTTGCCGGCCAGCGGCGCGCCGAGCATGTTGACCAGCAGGCTGACGACGGCCGCGATCCCTCCGAGCATGAAACCCGAGTTGGCGTAATAGGCGAGATAGAAATTGCGCGGCGGCCATTCACCACCCCATTCGGCGGACGCGATATCGTCCTCCAGTTGACGCACCCGCGTCTGCAACTCCGCCAGTTCGCGTTTCTTGGCTTCCTGAGTGTCCACGCGCGTCCTCACGTCTGCGTTATGTCCGCCGTTGACTCGCCCTGTTGATCGACGTCTCTGATGCGGGAGTGTTGGCTACGGTGCGGCTGCTGTTGTTTCCGGCGGCAGCAGGTACGGACGCAGGTATCCCGGCGCCGGCGCTTCGCCGGCGCGCCGCCGGTTCGAAACGTGCATCACGTAAGCCACCATATTCCAGACGGTGTCCGGCTCGTCCTTGAGCAACTGGTCGAAGGCCGGCATCGGCGTGCCGTTGATGCCCGCGTAAATTCGGCGATAGATGTCGAGCGGCTCCTGCCCGCCGCGGAGCATCCCCGAGGTGAGGTCGGCCGGGCGCGTGCGGTTGCCCCACGCGTCGACCTTGGACGGGTCTTCGGCCGTCTGGGCGCGACCGTCCTCCCCGTGGCACTTGGAACAGCCCTTTTCCAGGAAGGCGGTTTTCCCCAGCCGCACGTGCTCCGCCGCGAAGATCGGCTGCCGCGTCACCGGGAGTACAACGGCGTCGCGCGCGTCCGTCCAGCGCTGTAACACCAGCGGGACAAGATCCTCCTGCACGAGTGCCGGGTCGATCTCCCCATCCGAGTCGGCGGTCACGGCCAGTTGCTCTTCCAGTTCGCCGCGGTGCGTCAGCACCAGCACGTAATCCACGACCGCCTCGATGTCTTTCGCCGGCAGCAAACGGAACGACGGCATCGACGTTCCGCGAATCCCGCGCTTGACTGTCTGCACGAGGTCCCCCCGTAACGGCTTGGCCCCGTAGCGGGTCGACGTGAACTTGAATATCCCGCGGCGATAGTCGCGCGGTTTGGGATACATGGCCGCCGCGGCCGGGCCGTTTCCGTCACCGCTCGTGCCATGACACTGCACGCACTGCGCCTGATAGATCTGCTGTCCGTGCTTCAGGTGCTCCAGCGTCGCACGCTCATCGCCGAGGAGTCTCGGCTCGGCGAACGTCCCTGTGTACTTCCGCCCGCAGGGGCGTCTGCAGTTCCGCCGGCAGATCGAGCACGGCCTGGCTCGATTGAAACTGTTCGATCCGCTGCTGACCGCAGCCGGACAGGCACAGCAGGACGAGCATGGGTGCCGGACCGACCCATCCGAATTGTTTCACAGACTCGCTCCGATGGATTCGAATGGGGTCAGGCACCGGCCACGCGCGAAGCGCCGCCGGTCCGCAAGTGCGGACCGGCGCACGTACGCTTCGCGCCTCTGCCACGGCCGCTTGCCATTGGCCCGGCAGAGGACCGACTTCGTTGCACCGCACGTGGCCACGCAACGGATGGCATATCGCGACCGCGTCGGTGCAACGGATCCTTTTGCAAGACGAGTGCCAATCGTCGGGACATTCCTTCCAGCGCGCCAGCAACGCATGTCAGTCTGAGCTCGCCACGCAGTTGGTGCTCCAATTTCGCGTTGAAATCCAACAATTCGACGACCGGCCCGCATGAAGTGCAGATTCCAGCGCCGCGAGAATGGCATCCCGCTTCCGGGAACCGGGGTCAGGTATGGGCGTTGCACGTCACACATTCGCACACTGTGCAGCCGACGTGTGCTCAGCCGCACATGGGGCCGTGCTACGACTCCGGACCGTGCCTTTCACGCTGAATGCCATCACGGTCGCACGTCGAATGCGACTACCGATTGGCTTGGCTCGATGGAGATTTCGGGTGAGCGACAGGACGGTCAGTGCGTTGTTCAGGCTGGACAAATCTGGTAGAATTTGCGGTAACAAAATACA
>CAZWGW010000290.1:0-8232 GCA_964633565.1 uncultured Planctomycetaceae bacterium | reverse complement strand
GGCGTCAGCCGGCGTGGGACCGCGGAATGCGGCCGCATTCCTGTTATCCGTCCCCGCGAGTTGCGGTTCTCCCGGCATGCCTCAACTCGGGAGCCGCGACCGTGCCTCATCCCCTGCCGCTCACGATTGCCCAATCCTGGCCCCCCTGGGCCGTGATGTGGACGCTGGCGGCCATCGTGTTCGGTGCGATCAAGCTCCTGACCTGGCTCCCGCACGCCGGCCGCCTGCGCCCCACGGTTGCCGCCGGTTACCTGTTCGGCTGGCCCGGACTCGATGTCGCGCCATTTCTTGTGCGGCGACCGGACGTGCCGCGGCCGGTGTGGTACGACTGGCTGACCGGCGCGGTGTACATGGGCGCCGGCGTCGCACTGGCCGGTATCGTTCGGGCGCTCATCGGCCGCGAGCATCCGGTGCTCGTGGGCGCCGCCGGCATGGCCGCAATCGTCCTCGTGCTGCATTTCGGGTTGTTCCGGTTGGTCGCACTCGCCTGGCGCAGCGCCGGATACAAGGTGGAACCCCTCATGCAGGCGCCGTTCCGGGCGACGTCGCTGGTCGAGTTCTGGAGCTGCCGCTGGAACCGGGCCTTCCGGATCCTGCGGCCGCTCGTGCCGCGCCTCGGGGCGACGGGCGCGACGTGCTGTGTCTTCCTCATCTCCGGCCTGCTGCACGACCTGGTGATTTCGGTCCCGGCCGGCGCGGGCTACGGCCGGCCGACGCTGTACTTCCTGCTGCAGGCGGCGGGAATCCTGCTGCAGCGCACGACGATGGCGCGAAACTGGAAACTCAACTCCGGTTGGCGCGGCTGGCTGGTCACGGCGGCGTTCCTGCTCGTCCCGATCGGCTGGCTGTTCACGCCGGAGTTCCTGGGACGGGTGATCGCACCGTTCATCGACGTGCTCGCGTCCCTGTGACACACCGCAAAGACAAAGGAGACTAACCATGACATCGCTCGAAACGCTGCTGATCATCGCCGGCGTACTGCACTTCGGCATTCTGTCCGCCAGCTTTCTGACGCCGCAGGTGCTCGACTGGCGCGGCCAGCTCGCCCGGCTGCCGGCGATCTTCCGGCAGGTGGTGTGGGTGCACGGGGCGTTCATCGCGCTCGTCATCGTCGGCTTCGGCGCGATCTCGCTCCTGCTGCCGGGGGAGCTGGCCGGTCGCTCGCTGCTCGCGCGATGCGTGTGCGGATTCATCGCCCTCTTCTGGGGGACGCGGCTCGTGCTGCAGTTCGCGTACTTCCGTCCCGGCGAGTTGCTCAAGAACCGCCTCCTGAAGTACGGCTACCACGGGTTGGCGTGCGTGTTTGCCTACTTCGTGGCGGTGTACGGGGTGGCGGCCGCGGGGATGTAAGGTTGATGAATCATTGAGCGTGTACGGTGGATGACACCGGCAACCGCTCCAGTTCCAGAATCTTGCCGGCCGCCATGTGAGCGCCTCCCACAACCACCAGTTCCTGATCCGTTGCGGGCAGGAGCCTGTGGAAGAACCGTGGATGCGTCAACTGGCCGGCGAATTCCCAGCGGGCGCCGTCAGCCGAGAGCCGCTGAACCGACCCCGACATCGTGCTCGCGAACAAGCGTCCGCCGCAGGCGAAGGCCGCCGAGCCGAAGCCGTCCATGCCGCCGCCCAGCAGTTTCGGGCCCTCACGCCACCCCGTTGTGGCCGGGTCGTACACGGCGACGCGGGTCGTGGTCCCCCCTTCGTCCTGCATCCCACCGAGCACGTAGAGGCGATTCTCCCAGGCCGCCAGCGCCACGGCGCGGCGGTGGAACGGCGGGGCGGTCATTCGCTTCCATTCGAGGTCATCGGCCGCGAGGTCGACCGACCAGGCGGTGTCGTGCCAATGCGTTTCGGCATCACCCTGCATGTTCCAGCCGCCGACCACATACAGCGTGTCGCCGACGATGGCCGCATCGTGCGACGAGCGTCCTTCCGGCAGCGGCGGCAGCGATTCCCACGTCTTCGTCTGTGGGTCGAACCGCGCGAAGCTGTCCTGCGACCACAGGCTCTGCTCGTCGCTCGCGCCGTTCTGCGCCGTAAACCCGCCGACGCGGTACAGCTTGCCGCGATGCTCCACGAGTGCCAGCCCCGTCAGCTTCGGACCTCCCGGGAGCGATTCCCATGCAGTCGGCTGACTCAGATTCAGCCGGAGGAAGTCGCCCGACTGCCCATCGCGCGAATAATGATGGGCCTCGCCGTAGTGGCCGCCGTAGACGTAGAGCCAGCCGTCGGCGACCGCCGCGCCGAAGCTGGTCGTCCCCTGCGGCAGGTCCGGCCAGTCATGCCCGGAGCTGGCCAATTCCGCCGGGATGTACGGCAGCGACAGTGTCGAGTAGTGCCGGACCTCGGCGTAGGTCTTCCCGTCGTGCGCGCCCGGCGAGTCGTCGATCATCCGCGCGCGGATCGAGTACAACCCGGCGGACTTCAGCGCACACGTCACGACGCCGTGATCGTCGGTCTCCCCTTCAATCGCTTCGTCCAACCCCGGACCGAGCACTGTGACCGTCGCGCCTTTGACAGGCGCACCCTGCCAGCGGACCTCGACCGCCACCGACTGACCGTCCAGCCGCGGAACGATCTCGAGCGGCAGTTTCTCCTTGTCGTCAATCGCGGTCCACGAGCCGGGGAGCGCCGACGGCAGCGCCTTGCCGTAATACTTGAGCAGAAACGGCTCCTCCCCGCGGCTGATCACGCCCCAGGTGTGTCGCAGCACCACTGGCGCGGCAGCCGTCCCTTCGGGGATGTCTGCCACCAGCGCGTCGCCGTCCTTTTTGAACGTCAGCGGTTTCGGTTCGGAGCGGCGGCCTCCCATGAGCCACGCTTCAGCGCCGACGATGCGATCGAGTAGCTCCGGATCATCCGGACCGGCCACCTCGCCGAAATACAGCTTGACCGTCGTCGGCTGCTCGGCCGGTTCCGTCACCAGCCAGATGAAGTGCGCCTGGACGGTGCCGGCGAAGGCGGCCAGGGCGGCCGTCATCAACAAAACGTGTGATGCGAATCGCATGGGGAGATCCTTGGGTCAGGAAATTGTCGTGTTGTTTGGAGGACTACCGGCTGGCCAGCGGCTGGTCCGGCGACAGGTCGAAATCCAACTTCGGCTCACTCTCCGAGTCGACCGTGCGGGTCAGTGTCGAGCGGATATTGTACCGTTCCAGGACCGGGTTCTTCGTCTTCTGGCGGTCGTGCGTGCCGCCGGAGCGGGCGAATTCGGCGAACGCGCGCTCGTCGTCGATCTCAAAGCCCAGGTAGTCGGTCGCCTCGATCTCGACGCGGTGGGTGCCGACGAGCGGGCCGTCGTCGGTCGTGAACTCGTACTGTTCGTCGATGATCGCGGCGGCCGCCGATGGTCCCTGAGTACCATCAGTCGGATTGAAGCGGATCTGGCCCGACTTCAGCGGGACATTCGCGAGGCGCACGTTGCCGTGAACGGCCACGCGCCGCGGACCGTCGTCGCGGCCGCAACCGGCGGACAGCAGACATACGGACTTTGGCTGGATTGTCAACGGTCGTTCTTCGAAATTGACGTTCGCGGCCGGGGCGACTCGTCTGGCGAATACGCGCGCCATTCCGTAGCCGGTAGAATGCCATTCCGCCCCGCCATCCCGTTGAAATCTCCGCTCATGACCACCACGACAGACTACAAAATCATCCCCGACCAGACCGACATCGACGCCATCCCGCGCGACCTCCGGTTCTACCCCGGCACCGTGACGGCTCCCAAGGTCCTCACGCGCGACCAGGTCGAGGCCTTCAACCGCGACGGTTACATCCGGCCCATTCGCATCTTCAGCACCGCCGAGATCGACGACATCCGCCGTTACTTCGACGACCTGCTGGCGAAAGTCATCGCGGCCGGCGGCGACAGCTACTCCATCAGCACGGCCCACCTCAAATACGGCCGCGTGTACGACATCCTCACCGACCGGCGGATCGTCGCCGTCGTGAAGGACATCCTGGGCGAGGGTGTCGTCGGCTGGGGTTCGCACTTCTTCTGCAAGATGCCGCACGACGGCAAAGCGGTGGCGTGGCACCAGGACGCCAGCTACTGGCCCCTCACGCCGACCAGGGCGGTGACCGTCTGGCTCGCCGTCGACGACGCCGACACGGAGAACGCCTGCATGCGGTTCATTCGCGGATCGCATCACTTCGGCCACCTCACCTATCGCCCGAGCAGCAGCGACGAGCACAACGTGCTGAACCAGTCGATCGACAACGCGGAGCAGTACGGCGACCCGGTCGACGACTGCCTGCGGGCGGGGGAAGTGTCGTTGCACTCCGATCTGCTGCTGCACGGCTCGGAGGCGAACAACTCCGACCGCCGCCGCTGCGGCCTCACGCTCCGCTACTGCGCGATTGACGTCCGGGCGCACCTGGGTTGGAACGGCAAGGGGGTGATCCTCGGCGGCACCGATCCGGACGGCCACTGGGCGAATCCGCCGCGGCCGCGGCAGGACTGACGTCGAGTTCGTCACACCGCGCCCTCTGGCGGCGAAGCGGCTCGCGCGCGGGAAGTTGCCGCGCGACATGCGTTCCGGGCATAAGTGAGGTAAACTCTCGACGCGAAGTTCGTCAATCCATTGCGGCCGGAATCGGGGAATTTCCACCCCGGTCGCCGCATCATAAGCCCATCTGCTCTAAGGAAATTGCGTCCCGTGCGTCGTCCTGTGCGGAACGCTACGCGGCCCAAGCGTTTCCGATCGTGACCCTCCCCGCCGTTCGGCGGTCCTCACGCGAACCCTGCTTCGGGAGATCTGCACATGCGTCCGTGCTCACGCGGCTTGGCGGTTGGATTCGTCGTACTCTCTCTGGCTCAATTCGCGATCGCTCAGGAGCCCGCAAAGCCCGATGCCAAAAAGCCTTCTGTCACCTCCGTGCCGGCGATCAATGCCGCAATCCAGGACGCCCTGCAGTCCCGACGGTTCGAACAGGCCATCACGGCCATTGACGCGGAACTGGCCAAACCGGACGTGTCGCACACCGATTACCTCCTCTACCTCAAGGGGCGGGCGCTCACCGAGTTGAAGCGGTATGACGAGGCAGTCGCGGCCTTTACGCAGATCGAGCAGCAGCACGCCGACGGTCCCTGGGCCAGCCGGGCGAAGTTCGGCCGGGCGGACGTCTTCGTGCGGTCGCGGAACTATCAGGCGGCCGGGGAGGTGTACCGGACGGAGGCGGAGCGGCTCCTCTCGCGTGAGCGGAAGGACGAACTGGCAGCCATCTACCTTGAATTCGCCGACCTGTACTACGAAGGGGTGCCGTCCAAGGACCCGGCCCAGGAGAAGAAGCCCGATTACCAGCAGGCGCTGACCTACTACCAGGAGGCGGTGAAACTCGGCCCGACGCTCAAGCTGCAGCAGAAGATGGAGTTCCGCATTGCGCGGTGCCAGCAGGAACTCGGACAACACGGCGAGGCGATCGGGGCGTATCAGCGGTTCCTGGAGCAGTATGCCGGCGAGAAGACTCCGGAGGCACGGCGTGCCGACGCGGAAATGGTGGCCGAGGCGCGGTTCCAGTTGGGGGCGACGCAACTGGCCGCCGGTCAGCAACCGGCCGCACGGAAGACGTGGCAGGATTTCATCACGACCGAAGCGACCCGGACGCTTGAAGCGTCCGGGTCGCTGAAGGAGTTGCTCGCGAAGGCGACCTATCGCCTCGCGCACACATACGGCGTCCCCTCCCCCGCGACCGACGGCGACCTCGAACTGGGGGTCGCGGCGGCCGAGAAGTTTATCGCCACGTATCCCGATCACGAACTCGCGCCGCAGGCCGAACTGGAGATCGCGCAGAGCTACATGAACCGCCAGCGGCAGCCGCAGGCCGTGGAGCGGCTGCAGGGGCTGATTGCGAACCCGAAGTATGCGCAGTCGAAGGTCGTTCCCGAGGCGCGGTTCCTGCTGGGGAGCGCGTTCGCGCAGCAGAAGAAGTACGCCGAAGCGATCGCCGCCTGGCGCGATTTCCTCGACAAGCACCCGACCGACCCGAAGTGGGCCGACGTGCAGCGGACGATCGTCGACACCGAATACGCGATGGCCGAGGAGCAGTTCGCGCAGAAGAACTATGACCAGGCGCGGCAGTTGTGGGAGACGTTCCTCAACAAGTATCCGCTCGATGCGCGGGCCGCGCAGGTGCTGTTCAACTTCGGCCGGATGAAATACACGGCCGCGGCCGAGAAGCATGTCGAACGGATCAAGGCGGCCGTCGATCAGGGGCAGTCCGCGCAGTCGGTCGAGCTGAACGACGAGTGCAAACAGCTCTTCGAGGAAGCAATTGCTGACTGGAAGCGGCTCGTGTCGAAGTATCCCGGCACGGGCGAGGCGTCGCAGGCGGCGTACATGATCGGCGTCACTCTTGAGGACCGCCTGGCGCGGCTCAAGGACGCGCTGGAGGCGTATCGGCAGGTGACCGGCGACCAGCAGGCGAAGGCGAACGAGCGAATCACCGGCCTGACGACGCCGCAGCTCGAAGTCGCCACCGAGCGCAAGTTCCGGTCGGACGAGAAACCGCGGATCAAGGTGACGACGCGGAACATCGAAGCGGTCAGCGTGAAGGCGTACCGCATCGACATGAACGACTACTTCCGCAAAATGCACCTCGCCAGCGGCGTCGAGACGCTCGATATCGCGCTGATCGACCCGGACCAGCAGCTCGAGCACAAGGTCGCCGCTTACGAAGAGTACCGCCGGCTCGAGCAGGATGTGGAGATCCCGATTGAGGGGGCGGGCGTGACGGCGGTGACGGTCTCCAGCGACAAGCTGGAGGCGACGACGATGGTCGTGGTGAGCGACCTGGATGTGATCGTGAAGTCTTCGCGGAACGAGCTGTTCCTGTTCGCACAGAACATGCGGACCGGGCAGCCGGTGGAGGGGGCGAGCGTCCTGATCAGCGACGGGTCGGAGATCTTCGCGGAAGAACTGACCGGCAAGGACGGCGTGCTGCAGAAGAGCTATGAGCAGCTCAAGTCCGTCGAGGACCTGCGGATCTTTGCGATTCACGAAGGGAATGCCGCGTCGACGGTGAACAACCTGAACGGCCTCGACTTCGCCGTCGGGCTGACGCCGCGTGGGTATCTCTACACCGACCGGCCGGCGTATCGAGCGGGGCAGCTCGTGAACATCAAGGCGATCGTGCGCTGGGTCGACCAGGACCGGTTCACGTTCAAGGCGGGGGAGAAATTCAAGCTCGACGTGTACGACGCGCGGAGCCGGCTGATCCACACGCAGGAGGTGGCGCTCAACCCGTTCGGTGCGATCAGCGACAACCTGATCCTGCCGGAGACCGCGCCGCAGGGGGATTACCGGGTGCATCTGCACCAGCCGGCGGGGAACCAGTCGTACGAAACGAGTTTCAGCGTGCTGGAATACCGTCTGGAGCCGGTGCAGCTCACGATCGATCTGCCGCGGAAGGTGTATTACCGCGGCGAGAAGGTCGAAGGGACGATCACGCTGAAATACTACTACGGCACGCCGCTGGCGGGGCGCGAAGTGCAGTACGCGTTTGCCGACCAGGGGTGGCAGACGGCGACGACGGACGAGAAGGGGCAGGTGAAGGTTTCGTTCGAGACGCAGAAATACAGCGAGTCGCAGCCGCTGGCATTGCAGGTGCAGCACAACGAGCGCGGGCTGAGCACAGCGCAGACGGTGTATCTGGCGACGCGCGGGTTTGACGTGGCCGTATCGACGCTGCGCGAGGTGTACATCGACGGCGAGACGTTCGACGCGACGCTCAAGGTCTCCGACGCGGCCGGCGACCCGATCGCAACGGCGCTCAAGGTGGAGGTGTTCGAGGAGACGTTCGTCCGCGGCGTGCGCGGTGAACGACTGGTGTCGACGCACGAAGTGCAGACGGACGCGAAGACCGGCGAAGCGCGGCAGACGCTGCGGCTCGACGACGGCGGCCGGTACATCGTCCGCGCCACCGGGACCGACCGGTTCGAGAACCCGGTCAGCGGGCAATCGCGCGTCTATGTCTCCGGCGAGAAGGACGCCGTTCGGTTGCGGATCCTGGCGGATCAGCACCATTACAACGTGGGGGACGAGGCCAAAGTGCAACTCCACTGGCGCGATGCGCCGGCGCTGGCGCTCGTGACCTACGAAGGAGCGTCGGTCCTCGGCTACCGGTTGGTCCAACTGCAGACCGGGGCGAACGAGCTGGCGATCCCGCTGGAGTCACAGCTTGCGCCGAACTTCAGTCTGTCGGTCGCCGTGATGGAGCACAGCCGGTTCCACGCGG
>CAZWGW010000289.1:1806-8248 GCA_964633565.1 uncultured Planctomycetaceae bacterium | reverse complement strand
GGTCCCTTTGCCGCCGTGCGCGCCGGATTCGATGTACTTCTTGGCGTTATCCCACGCTCCGCCCGCGTTGGCCATCATGATGGCGACCGCAAACCCGGACGTCAGGCCCCCCGCCAGCATCCCCATCACGCCTCCGACTCCCAGCACCAGCCCCACCGCCAGCGGCACGATCAAGCCCAGGCACGCCGGCACCACCATCTCCTTCTGTGCCGCGGCCGTGCTGATCTCCACACAGGCCGCATAGTCCGGCTCGGCGATCCCCTCCATGATGCCCCTGATCTCGCGGAACTGCCGCCGGACCTCTTCGACCATTTTTCCCGCCGCGCGCCCCACGGCCTTCATCGTCAGCGCGCAGAACACAAACGTCAGCATGACTCCCATGAACATCCCCACCAGCACCTTGGGGTTCATGATCGAGATGTCATAGAAACGCACGAAGTCCGGCATCGTCGCCTGCTTGACCGGGACGGCGAATTGCATCGCGGTCAGGACCGCCAGATCGACGGGCTGGTCGACCTCCTGACCCGGTTCCGTCGCCAGGATCTGCTGCATGCTGTCGCGAACAACCTTGAGCGACGGCGTGCGGTCCGAAATGTCGGCGTCTTTCAACCCGGCGAGGTCGTGCGCCTCAGGGAACAGCAGATACGCCCTGTTCTTGCCCCCTTGATTGATGGCGATGAGGCTGTCAGCCACGCGCAGGACCCGCGACGTTTCGAGGTTCTCCGGCGCGGTTTCGACGCTCACGACGGGGTTCTCGGCCCAGCGGTCAAAGCCGATTCGCACTTCTTCCAGATACGCCGCCAGCAGTGCCAGCGCCGTCAGCGCCGCCGAACCGATGGCAAAACCCTTCCCCGTCGCGGCCGTCGTGTTGCCCAAGCTGTCGAGGGCGTCGGTCCGCTCCCGGACGAGCGGCTCCAGCTTCGACATCTGGGCGTTCCCCCCCGCGTTGTCGGCGATCGGGCCGTAGGCGTCGGTCGCCAGCGTGATCCCCAGCGTGCTGAGCATGCCGACTGCGGCAATCCCCACGCCGTACAGCCCCATCGCAAAGAGCTGCGGGTCCTGGAATGTGAACCCGGTGCACGCGCCGAACGCCAGCAGGATCGAGATGCCGATCACGACCACCGGGAACCACACGCTGTAGAAGCCCTCCGCAATGCCGGCAATGATCACGGTGGCCGGACCGGTGACGGCCTGGTCGGCAATATGCCGGGTCGGGGCATAGACGTCGCTGGTCGAGTATTCCGTCCAGCGGCCGATGATGACCCCCGCGAACAACCCGATCACGATCGCGGCAAACACGCCGAACAGTTGGCCGCCGTGCCGCAGACCGGCAGCGGACAACTCCTCAGACCCGGCGGATGGGAGGACCAGCATCAGCCACACCAGCACGGCCGAAGCCACGGCAATGCCGACGCTGCTGCCGTTCACGCCGCGGCCCAGTGCGCGGAGCAGGTTGAGCTGGCTGGCCCCTTCCTCGGTCCGAACCAGGAACATCCCCAGGATCGACAGGCCAATCCCGACGCCGGCAAGCACCAGCGGGAGCATCAGCATCATGAGTTGCATTTTCGGGTGCCCGGCGTAGGCCGCCACGCCGAGCGCCGCGGAGGCCAGGATCGAGCCGCAATACGATTCGTACAGGTCGGCCCCCATGCCGGCCACGTCGCCGACGTTGTCGCCGACGTTGTCCGCGATCGTCGCCGGGTTACGCGGGTCGTCCTCCGGAATGCCGGCTTCCACCTTGCCGACGAGGTCCGCGCCGACGTCGGCGGCCTTTGTGAAGATTCCGCCTCCGACGCGGGCGAACAGCGCCTGGCTGCTGGCCCCCATGCCGAAGCAGAGCATCGTGACGGTGATCTCTTCCAGCGAAAACGTGTGACCAATCACGGGGAAGTGGGGGGCGATCCAGTACAGCACCGCGAACCACAGGCAGATGTCGAGCAGCCCCAGGCCGACGACCGTCAAGCCCATCACCGCGCCGCTGCGGAAAGCGACCTGCAGTCCGGCATTGAGCGACTGCTTCGCGGCCTGTGCGGTCCGCGAACTCGCCGCCGTGGCGGTCTTCATTCCGAACCAGCCCGCCAGGCCGGAGAAGAACCCGCCCGTCAGAAAGGCGAACGGCACCAGTCCCGACTGCGCGTCCAGGCCGAACGCCACGATCGCCAACAGCCCCGACGTGACCAGAAAGAACACTGTCACGACCTTGTACTGCCGCCAGAGGTAGGCGTCGGCCCCCTGTTTGACATAGCCGGCGATGCGGACCATCGTCTCGGTGCCCGCATCCTGGGCGAGCATCCAGTGGTAGAAGCGGTAGGCGAAGACGAGCGCCACGATGGATCCGGCCAGGGCCACGATCCAGCCGAGAAACAGGCCGAATCCGCCCCCCGAGGCGGTTGCCGTGGCGGCTTCCGTCCCCTGGGCGAGGGCCGGCCCGGCGAGAAGATGAAGACACGACAAGACACCCAGAACTCGCCCGATCCTCGGGCAGACTGCCAATCCGCGATTGATTCCGGTCATCCTGCGCTGTTGCTCCTGGGTGGGGCCGTACGGGGTTCGCGAGGCGGGTCCGAAGGCGCCTCACCTGAGGTTGCTCCGGAATCTAGTGGCGGCCGGCGCGGGTTGTCAACGGCCGGAAAGCCAGCCGCTGCAAAAGGTTCTTGAGATTCTCGTTGCAATGTCCGACTGTCCGGCGTTACCGGCCGGCGACGGCCGAGTGCGACGGCACGCCCGGCTCCGGTTCCGGAATTCGCGCCGCAGCCGCCATCCGCCGCTGCACGGAGCGCTCAATCAGCCCGCCCATCGGGCCGGCCAGCAGCGCTGGGGTCAGCACGAGGTCGGCGAGCATGGCGGCAATCACGGCCGCCGCCATGATCCAGCCGAACCGGCTGACCAGCAGCAGCTCGGTGAAGATCAGCATCAGCATGGCCAGCGAGATCGCGACGCTCGTCTGCCACAGCGCCGGTCCACAATGTCCCATCGCGCACGAGACGGCCTCCGCGCGCGAATGACCCTCGCGAATCGCCTCCTGGAACCACGTCAGCAGGTGCACGGTACCGTCGATGGCGATGCCCATGGCAATCGACGCCGTAATCATCGTGCCGATGTCGATCGGCACACCCGCCAGCGAGACGCCACCGAAGACGACGACAATCGGCCAGACGTTCGGGATCATCGCCAGCATTCCGGATGAGACGCTGCGCAGCAGCACGATCATCGTGGCCGAGATGACGAGGAATGCCAGGCCGAAACTCGTGATCAGGCTTTCGATGACCGCCTGCTGGGTTCGCAGAAAGAGCGGCACCATGCCGGTCACAACGTGGTCGACCCCCTCCTGATCGTTCAGGACCGCATCGATGCGCTCGTCCAGCGATCGCACGACGTCGCCGTAGTTCAGCCGGGACATCATTTCCGTCTGGGCGCGGATCCGCCAGATCTCGTTGCCGGCGGCGTCCTCTGTTTCCGCGTCGGGCGCGGACTCGTCCGCGGGCGCTTCGTCGACCGTGTCGAAGCGGAGGGTCCGGCCGCCGCTCAAGGTCGCGCTGGGGTTTCCCAGAATGCGGCTGCGGAGCCAGGCGGCCGGTGTGACCTTGCCGCCGCGCACGAACTCCAGCGGTTGCTGCACGTGCGTGACCAGTTCGCCGGCCGACTCCGACTGGGCCCCGAAGATCTCGTTCTCCGTGCGCTGGGCTTTGCGACCGTACGTAATGCGCTGTAATTGCGTGGCGTTGGGGCCGGGGGGGTGCGACACGGGGCGGAAATCCGCCAGGGACAAGGTGCCGCTTACTCCCGGTGCGCCGTCCATGCTGCGTTCGACGGCCCGGACGAGTTCGATCCGCTCCAGGATATTCATCCGCTCCTGGGCCGCCCGGTTGAAGTAGACGACGGCGTCGATCGTGACCACCCCCGCCAGCGACTCCTCGATCGCGTTGTAGTCCTGCACGATCCGCGTGTGCTCGGGAAAGTAGCGGATGACTTTCGTCTCCGTGTGGAATGAACGCAGTCCCCAGGCGCCGGCGGCAAAGGACGCGAGGAACAGCAAATTGCAGGCGACGTGGTGCCGCGCTACCCACGTGCCAAACCGGCGCCAGTTGCCGGTTTCGAGTTCCTTGAATCCCTTCGGGAGTCCGCCAAACACAGCCAGGATCGAAGGGAAGCCATACAGGATCATCAGCAGCGACAGGCACGTGCCGAGGGCGGAATACAATCCGAAATCACGGACGGGGACGAGCCCGCTCGTCCCCAGCGCGGCCATGCCGATGGCGGTTGTGACGCTGGCCATCACGCACGGCTTCCATGCGACCCGAAATGCCTGCACGATCGCGGTGCGGGGCTCCGTGAGCGCGGCATGACGCCAGTAGTTGGCCATGTGGATCGCACCCGATGCCGTGAGCACGAGCAGCAGGTTGGGCATGACCGAGAGCACAATGTTGAGCGTGCCGGACGTGCCGACCCAGGGGCCCAGCAGGGGGATCAGCACGATCGTGACGGCCGCGGAATAAACCGACACCATGAGCACCAGCGTCGCCAGCCGCAAACTGCGCAGCAGAAGGAAGGCGACGACCATCCCGACGATTCCCGAGAGCAGGAACGGGGACCGCTGGTGCAGCATCCAGACGGGGACAGCGCGGTTCCAGATCGACTTCGACGACTCCACATCGAGCCGCCACTGCCCGACCGGTGTGCCGGCCATGTGGAACGCGGCTTCGTCAATGCCGACCTCCACTGCGGCCTGTTGAATCGCAGGCATCAGCGTGCGGAGTTCACGCGACATTCCGGGCATCAGACGCACGTACAGGGAGACGGGAGCGCCCGGGGCGAAAAAGCAGTCCTCGACCAGCGGCCGGGAATCGTGCGCGAGAGAGCGGGCGTATTCGATGAACCGGTCGACGCCTTCCGCACCCGGGTGGATACCGGGCCAGCCCAACTGGAAATCGTGGGGCGGAATTACGAATGATTGATCAGCGGCCGTGTCCGCACCTGTCTCGCCGGATGCCTCGTCGCCTTTGAGTTCATTTCCCGCAGCAGCGGCCGACTGAGTCGTACCGCGGGCCGGCGGCAGGAATCGCGGTCTGGAGTCCAGTTTGGACTCCGCGAAGTCCGCCAGTTGCTGCTCGACGTCCGCCCGCTCGGCACGACCCGCATCCGTCAACCGCACCTTCAAATAGCCGGCGCCGATCAGCACGCCTTCGAGGCGATGGATCGCCTCCTCGCGGGAGATCCCGGCGTCGACCATTCGATTGACCAGTTCGTTTGGTCCGGAGACGCCGTGAACGCCGGGCAGCCCCCCGACGAGCTTTCCGTCGGCGTCGGGCGTGCCCTGCAGCAGGTCGACAAACCGGCTGATGCGGGGGTCGTCCAACGAGCTGTCGTCCCAGGAGACGAGAAATGTGTCGTACCGCTGGAAGTGGTCGTCATGCCAGGCGAGAATTCGCGCATCCTGGTCCCCCTTCGGAAGCCAGTCGCGAACGTCATTGTTGAAATGGACCTGCTTCAGGCCGTAGCCGATGAGCGGCAACAGGAAGACCAGGAATGCCAGGACGTACACGGCCCTCCCATGTCCCCAGCGATCCCGCTTTTCAAAGAAGTTCGCCATCAAGTCTGCTCATTCGCACAGCCGCGCGGCACGACGATTCGCGCCGAATCGCCCACCGGGCTTGAGGGATACGACTGGAGCATAAGTAATCCAAAACGGGCAAGCAAAGGGGCGCCAACGATTGAGACCTCAGGGACCTTGCATTAGGAGGTTTGGGTAATCTGCCGATGACTCGTGCGGCGCAGCTCGCACTTGACCTCAGCGTTGACGCTGTCGAACAGCCACTTCCATAATGCGCATTTGCCCCTCGAGAAGCTGACTGGACCGTCATGCCTGCCGCGATTGCCACGAAGAACGTTCCCGACCGTCAGGGCCGATTTGGAGAATTCGGCCGTCGATTCGTCCCCGAGACGCTGATGCGGGCGCTGGAGGAATTGACGGCCGAATACGAGATGGCGAAACAGGATGCCGCATTCCGGGCGGAACTGGATCATCTCCTCAAGACTTACGTCGGCCGCCCCAGCCCGCTGTACTTTGCCGCCCGGCTGACCGAACACTGCGGCGGCGCGCAAATCTACCTCAAGCGCGAGGACCTCAACCACACCGGCGCGCACAAGATCAACAACACGATCGGCCAGACGCTGCTGACGCTCCGCATGGGGAAGCAGCGGGTGATTGCCGAGACCGGAGCCGGCCAGCACGGCGTGGCGACAGCCACGGCCTGTGCCCGGTTCGGCCTGGAGTGCGTCGTCTACATGGGAGAGGAGGACATCCGCCGTCAGAAGCTGAACGTCTTCAACATGAAGACGATGGGGGCCGAGGTCCGCCCCGTTACCTCCGGCTCGCGCACGCTGCGGGACGCGATTAACGAGGCGATGCGGGACTGGATGGCGAGCGTGGAAACGACGCACT
>CAZWGW010000289.1:0-1796 GCA_964633565.1 uncultured Planctomycetaceae bacterium | reverse complement strand
TGGGGCCGCACCCGTTCCCGATGATCGTCCGCGACTTTCAGTCGGTCATCGGCCGCGAGACGCGCGCGCAGTGTCTGGAAACAATCGGGCGGCTGCCGGACGAAGTCATCGCCTGCGTGGGGGGCGGATCGAACTCGGCCGGCATGTTCTATCCGTTCATCGAAGATGAAGGCGTCCGTCTGACCGGTGTCGAAGCCGGCGGCCGCGGCCCGAAACCGGGGGACCACGCCAGCACTCTCAGTTACGGCAACAAAGGGGTGCTGCACGGCAGTTACAGCTACGTCCTGCAGGACGAGGATGGGCAGTCGCTCGACGTGCACTCCGTGTCGGCCGGGCGGGATTATCCCGGCGTCGGTCCGGAGCACAGTTACTGGAAGGACACCCGCCGCGTGCAGTACACAAACATCCGCGATGATGAGGCGCTCGAAACGTTTCAGCTCGTGGCGCGGAAGGAGGGGATCCTGCCGGCGATTGAGAGTTCACACGCCGTGGCCCACGCACTGAAGGTGGCGCGCGGACGAAGCAGGGACGACGTGATCGTCGTGTGCCTGTCGGGGCGGGGGGACAAGGATGTGAACGAGGTGGCGCGGCTGACGGGGAGGGAGATCTGAACGTTCTTCGTCATGCGTTGAAATGAATTCGACAAGTTTCATTTAGCCACGGGCAAGCGCGCGATGTCGGACTCTGGGGTCGAGTACTTGCTGGCCCGCGTGCAGGCGGCGATTCGCGATCGCCCGATTCCGCCGCTCAACAAGCATGTGGGGGTTGACGAGGGTGATTGGAAACTTACGGTGCAAGTTCTGGGAGGCTTGTGGAGTCTCGAGCCAGCGCCGCAGCCATCGGCAGATTTGACCGTGACAACGATCGCATTGATCGGTTTGTCGCCCGCGCAGTTCAGATTCTGCATTTTGCGATTGATCGAGTCCGCATTGCAACACCCGCAGGGCAATGCGCCTATGGTAGTGATTGAATTTGCGGGAGAACCCGTTCCCCGCGAGTCCGCGGAACCTCCCCAACGATTCCGAGGTTTCTCGCCAGACGAGATTGTCCTGGTCCGAGATTGCCTGGACGAACTGATCCACCGGATGGCGCCCGGAAACCTGTCGGATGTGGCCAAGCGAATCATCGATCGTGCGGCGCGAAACTGGAAGCGGATTGCCGCGGCGACAATGAATCCGTAAACGAGCGCGGTCCAGGTACTCGTGGCGAATTTCCCAGATCGGGGTACGGCCGCAAACAGGTTGGCGCGCAGGAAGGGAGAGATAATTGATGCCAGATCGTATATGATTCCGATGGGCAGCGCGTTGCCACGACCCCTGCACGCGTAGATGTCACACGCCCGCGCGGCGATCGAAACGCGAGTGAGGCCAAAACCAATATGAACGCGACGGAACTGATCAAGCTGATGAACCGCACGCCGTTTCAGCCGCTGGAGATCCATCTCAATGACGGATCGCTGGTCACAGTGCAGGAACCGTTCGAAGTCGCGACGCAGCGGGCGAGCCCGTGCTTTATCGTCTATTCGGGCGACCGCATGGAGGTGGTGTCGTACCGCAACGTGGCGAAGATCACAACTCCGGTGACGGCCGAATGACGTTGCCGATGAGCACTCGCATTTCGCAGACGTTCGGCTCCCTGAAGCCCCCCGGCCGCGTGGCATTCATGCCGTTCATCACCGCCGGCGACCCCGGCATGGCGATGACGCAGACGCTACTCCGGAAACTGGGCGCCGCCGGCGTCGATCTGATCGAGGTCGGCTTCCCCTACAGCGACCCGATTGCCGACGGGCCGGTGAT
>CAZWGW010000288.1:5816-8249 GCA_964633565.1 uncultured Planctomycetaceae bacterium | reverse complement strand
ATGTACCGGGGCAGCAGCACCCTGTGATTCCGCACGCCGGCCGCGACCGGCATCGATGCATCGTCGGTGATCATCAACTCCGGCGTGTGCCGCAGGCCCAACAGTCGGGACAAGCGGTCGCCCAGCGCAGCGACTTCCGTGGGCGCATCTTCGGCGAGCCGCAATAATCCGTGGAGTCGCAAGAGGGAGACGAGCAGCCACACACTCCATGCCGCCATCCCCAGCCCCCACGCTGCGCCGGCAATGATCCAGCCGCGCCGCGCTGCGAACTCGAGCAGCCGCGACAAAATGCCCGGCGGAGGCGCAACCGTCGGAGGCGACGCGGCTTCGCGCACGGTGTCGATCGTCGACATTGACTCAATTGCCGGATTCGCGGCGTCGGTCGCTGGCTTGGTCGGCGACGGATCAACGCTGGCGCCTGTCGGCGCTCGTCCTTGCTGCTCGGTCGCCGCGATCGCAGCCGCCCGTTCACTTTGTGGCAGCGCCGCGGGAGGTTGCCGCAGCGTACGCGACCGCCCGTCCATCCAGCCGAACACCCCCACCGGGCTGGTGAACACCGGCGGCGTAATGCACTTCACGAGGGCCACCAGCAGCAGCCCGTAGGCGACGTGCGAGCGTTTCCGGCACGTCAGCCGGATCACGACGATCAGCACGGGGATCAGCAGCGTCACCTGCCAGAGCTGGCTGCCGATCAGCCGCAGCCATTCAGGCGGAGGATGCATCGGGAGACGACTCCAACTCATCGAGGAGGTGCCGCAGCTTGCCGATCTCGTCGTGCGAGAGCCCTTCCTCGCGGATCAGATGTTCCACGAGAGGCAGGGCTTCACCGCCGAACAACCGGCCGACGAAGTCCCGCACCGTGTCTCGAATCACCAGTTTGGGGCGGACGCTTGCAGCGTACACGAGGCTCCGCCCCTCGCGGTGTGAGGTGAGGTATCCCTTGGCCTCCAGTCGGCGGAGATAGGTCTGGACCGTCTTGTAATCCACATGGCGGGTGGCGGGGAGCGCCTCCAGCACCTGGCGGACCGTGGCCCCCTGCAGCGACCACACGATGTGCGCTACTTCCATCTCCGCCTTCGACAACGCCGGCCGTTTTGCCATGCAACTCTCCTGATGCACAAATTGAATCCGACAATTGTAAGCACATTACCGCGGCACCGGGCGGGCGTCAAGGGGCAAACTCGAAAGTTATTCCTGTGAGTCGTTGGGGCGATCGTGTCGCCGCCGGAGTTGGACGATTGACAACACGCCGCAGTTCGGGCAGAGGACATCGGCCCGGGAAATCGTGAATCGTTCGCCACATTCGGTGCAATAACCGCTTGCTCTGGGGCTCGGAGGCCGGAATTCGGACGGCAGCAATCCCGCCCGTTCAAGAATCTGCCGGGCTCCGGCGAGACGACGGTGTTTGAGACGGAAATAGTCCATCCGTGTGAACGACTGCCGTACGAGTTCCTCGTGTTGCGACCACCATTCCGACCAGACAGAAGCACTGCCGGGAGCGCAGACTGCCTGTACTCGAGGCACTCGTCCATACGCGCGGCTCCCCCTCACGTCGCCGCCGGACCCAGCCAGCGCCGCACGGGTATCGGCTCCCATGCGGCGCACGCGTCGAGCAGGGTTGTTCCATCCGCGGCGCTGAGCAGCAGCCGGCGATGGTCGGCCTTCATGAATCCTTCGGCAACGGCGTGATCGAGCATGGCGATCAGCGGCGTGAAGTAACCGTCGATGTTCAGCAGTCCGACAGGTTTGTTGTGGATGCCGAGCTGCGCCCAGGTCAGCACTTCACACAGTTCCTCCAGCGTGCCGATCCCCCCCGGCAAGGCGATGAAGGCGTCGGCCAATTCCGCCATCAGGGCCTTGCGCTCGTGCATCGAGTCGACGACGCGGAGTTCCGTCAGCCCCCGGTGCGCCACTTCACGCTGCACAAGCGCCTCGGGGATCACGCCAATGACGCGCCCTGCCGTCGCCAGCATTACGTCGGCCAGGATCCCCATCAGGCCGACGTCTCCGCCACCGTAGACGAGCGTCAGCCCGCGGCGGACCAGTTCTGCGCCGACCTCGCGCGCCGCAGTCGCGTAAGCCTCTCGGCGTCCGGAACTTGAACCGCAGAAGACGCAGACCGATCGCACACGTTTACTCACAAGGAAGTGACCGCAAGGGACCGCTCACGTCTGATACAAATTCGCCACATACTCCCCGTAGCCGTTGTATTTCTGCGTCTCGAACCGTTCGTACGTACCGAGCATCCACTCCGTGGCCTGGCTCCAGCGCGGATGCGGCACCTCGGGGTCAACGTTGGCCTCGAACTCGTATTCGTACGGGGCGAGCGTATTCCAGAACGTCGCCGGCTGCTCGTCCGTCAGCGTGATCCGCACGATCGACTTGATCCCCTTGAAGCCGTACTTCCACGGCACGACCAGCCGCAACGGCGCG
>CAZWGW010000288.1:0-5806 GCA_964633565.1 uncultured Planctomycetaceae bacterium | reverse complement strand
CGCAACGAGTTGCAGGTGATGGAGTCGGAGTTGCCGCAACGGCGCGCCATGCTGTTTCGGCAGCGGTTCGCCGAAGATGCCGGTCGCGATCAGAGCCAGTTCATTGTTCGCCTCCTCGATCGTCAGCCCCTCAGTGTACGGCCACGGATACGACGAGTACGACTGCTGCGACGCCTCCTCCGGCCGCAGAAACGTTTCGAACCGGACAAAACTGGCCGCGGGGGTCGGCTCGACCTGCTCCAGCAGGGCCTTGAGCGGAAAGCCCGTCCAGGGCACGCACATCGCCCATGTCTCGACGCAGCGGTGCCGATACGCCCGCTCCTCGAGCGTAAACGTGCGGTAGACGTCGTCGATGTCGAACTTGCGCGGCTTGGCGCACAGCCCGTCGACTTCAAACGACCACGGCGACGGCCGGAATTTGTCCACGTGGCGGTAGACGTCCTTGCTGCCGGCGAACTCATAGAAGTTGGCGTATTGGGCCGCCGCACGCCGTGCTGTCTCCGGGCGGCCGTATGTGAATTCCGCATTCCGCCCGGCCGGATAGAGTCCCATGAATTCCGTGGAGAGGGGCTCCACTTTCCCCGCGGCCGCGATCTCCGCCTCTGTCGGCTCACTGCAGCCACTCAGTCCCGAACCGAGCGCCACGCCCGTCGCGGCCAGGCCCATCATCCGCAGGAACTCGCGGCGATGCTCCCCGCGCCGCTCATAGATTGCCCGCGACGTGTGCTGCTGTTCTCGAATATCCCACGGTCTGCGGACAATGAACGGCATGAGATCTGAACTCCGGATCGTGTGGTGTCAGCGCAATTCTAAGCCACGACGCATCGTAGTGCGACACAAGTTATTTGCCGTGTTACCACAGGTTGTTCGACCCGTTCCTGTTCGCCAGGTCCACCGCCCGCCAGAAGTACCACGCGGCCACGGACCGATACGGCCGCCACCGCTCCCCGCGCCGCTCCAGTTCGACCGGCGTCGGCAGTTCCCGTTCCCGATACGCCAGCGCATAACCCTTCCGCACCCCCAGGTCGTGGACGGGGAGCACATCCGGTCGCCCCAGCCAGAAGATGAGGATCATCTCCGCCGTCCAGCGCCCGACGCCGCGCGTTTGCGCGAGGACCTCGATCACCTCATCGTCCGTCAGCCGCGCAAGCTGTCGGCGTGGGGGGATCTGGCCGCTCACCGTCCGCTGCGCCAGGTCGCGGACCGACAGCGCCTTGGAGCGTGACAGCCCCGCCGAGCGGAGCGCCGCGTCGCCCAGCGCGAGGAGCGCGAACGGTTGCTCCTCCGCCTTCTCCGGCAGGAGCGCCAGCACCCGCCCGTGGATCGTCTGCGCCGCCTTCCCCGCCAACTGCTGGTGGACGATCGACTTCAGCAGTCCCTGAAAGACCGTTCCCTTGAGCGGCTTGAGTCTGAACGGGCCAACCATTGGAATCAGCCGCTCCAGTCGCTTGTCCGCCGCCTTCAGGTGCCGCGTCGCTTCCTCAGGATCAAACAATGGCATACGCAACTCCGGTAACATTTGCTGCGGCGAGCGGCGGGCGTCAGCCCGCTGACAGGGCGCAGCATTCATCTGCCGCGCCGTTGTCACCGTGGCCCGCTGCGACCACCGTCAAATGACTGGCGAATGCTATCGATTCATGTCAGGGTCGGCCACACTCGCGCCGGACCTGTTCCGCGCCCCGCAACGTGGTACATTCTGGAAGCAGATTCCGGCCGCCACGATTCGACAAGGGACCAACAGCTCATGTGCGCAGTCCGCTCAAGGCTTGTGCTGGCAACTCTCGTCTTCGTCTCGCTGGCTGCGTCTGGTGCGCTCCGCGCCCAGCCGCCGACGCTCGAATCCGAGATCCAGCCGCTTGTCGCCGCGCACAAAGGCCGGGTCGCCTTCGCCATCAAGGACCTCACGACCGGCGAGACTCTGGCTCTCCAGGGGGATGAGCCGATGCCCACGGCCAGCCTGATCAAGGTTGCCGTGATGGTTGAGTCCTACCGCCAGGCGGACGCCGGCAAGGTCGATCTGGCCGAGATGATCACGCTCCGCGACGAAGACAAGGTCCAGGGGTCCGGAATTCTCACCACGCACTTCTCGTCCGGCATGCAACTCTCGTTGCGCGACGCCATCCGGCTGATGATCGCGTACTCCGACAACACGGCCACCAACCTCGTGCTCGACAGGATCGGCCTCGGCGCGACGGCGTCTGCGATGGAACAGCTCGGCCTTCCTAACACAAAGATTCACGCCAAAGTGTTCCGCGGCGACACTTCGATCTTCCCCGACCGTAGCAGGCAGTTCGGTCTGGGGAGCACCACCGCCCATGAGATGCTGCAGTTGCTGGAGAGACTGCACGCCGGGCAACTTGCATCGGAGCCCGCGACGAAGGAGATGCTCGACCACTTGCGGGCCTGTCAGGCGAAGAACACGCTCCCCAAGCTACTCCCGGCAGGGACAAAGATCGCGCACAAGACCGGTTCGGTTTCGGCAGTGCGCACCGATGCCGGCATCATCGACGCCCCGCGTGGCCCGCTGATCGTCGTTGTCCTGACGTGCGAGAACGAAAACCAGCGCTGGACCGACGAAAACGCCGGCGAGCGGCTTTGCGCGCGGATCGCCCGGACCGCCTACGACCACTTCAATCCCGACAGTATCTCCGCTGGCGATTTGACGGCCGAACTGAAACAGGGGGCGAACGGCTGGCTGGTCGAAGCGCTGCAGCGTACGCTCAATGCGCGGATGAATCCCGCCCCTGGCCTGTCGGTCGACGGTGACTTCGGCCCGGGCACCCACGCGGCGGTCGCTGCGTTTCAGCAGGCGAACAACCTGGAAGCCACGGGTCTCGTCGATCCGCCGACCTGGCAGGCGCTGGGACCACTCGTAACCAGCGATCCCGTCATCACGGACCCGGCACAGTTCGATCTGAAGCTGCCCGAAAAACATCCGGCCGATGCGCTCGACGGAACGCCATTCGTGACCTGCAAGGCCTGGGGCCTGTGCGACGCCCGGACCGGCGAATTCCTCGGCGGCAACCGCGACGCCGAGCCGCTCGACTTCGCCAGCACGACCAAGCTGATGACCGCCTGGCTTGTGCTGCGCCTCGCGGAAACCGATCCGGCGATCCTGCAGGAAGTGGCAACCGTTTCCCCTCGCGCCGCCGACACACCCGGCTCGACGGCCAATCTCAAGGCGGGAGAAAAAGCAGTCATCCAGGATCTGCTCCACGGACTGCTGCTCCCCTCCGGCAACGACGCCGCGGTGGTGATTGCCGAGCACTTCGGCGGACGCTTTGCCAGCGATAATGCCGACCCGCTCCCGAGGTTCATCGCCGAAATGAACCGCACGGCCGCCGACTTGGGTATGCATGACACCTGCTACAGGAATCCGCACGGCCTGACTGTCGACGGTCATCGTTCCACGGCCCGCGATTTGCTGAAGCTGGCGGCAAAGCTCGTGCAGGACGGCCGCATCCTGCCCTTGGTGCAGACGCGCAAACACATCGGTCGCCTCGAAGGGGCCTCCGGCTACGTCCGCTACGAACTCTGGACAAACACCAACAAGCTGCTCGACACGCAGGGCTACCTGGGAATGAAGACCGGCACCACCGACGCCGCCGGTGCGTGCCTGGTATCGCTGGCAGAGCGCGGTGACGAGCGGCTGCTCGTTGTGGTCCTGGGGGCGACGTCGTCCGATGCGCGATACGTTGACACACGCAACCTCTTCCGGTGGGCGTGGGCCAGCCGTCACAGGGAATGACCCGATAATCAAGCAGAACGTCCTCAGCCGGCTCGACACACGTGACGCCGCCCCCGGCGAAAACGTCGAATACGGCTGGTGCGCGTTCCGCGTTGCGGGATCGTGGAATCGAAGGGCGCAGGCCGTGGTGGAAATTCTGGTAGCCTGCGCCACTTTTCACTCAGCTCAGCCGCCTCGCACGTCCCTCCGTCGGTATATCCGGCAAATCCACCACACTCCGCACAACCAGCGTATCTCGCACAGGGAATACCTCGACCCGCAAGTCCGCCGTCGGCTGCGGCGACGGCCGGCTTCAGCAAGGTGCACGTAAGCTACGGTTGAGTCAGGGTCGCACCTCGGGCCGCTTGCGCTGAGGTCTCGGCGCCATTGGGCCAAAAGGGAGTTGTCGCCATGTTCTCGACTCAATCTGACTGGTTCCTGTGCGGACTTCTCGAAGCCGACGCGGAATGCGCCGTCATTCGCGTCGACCGCGAACCGTTCGTCATCGGCCGCCGCCCCGGATTGAGCCTCACGCTCGAATCGCAGTTCATTTCCGGCCGGCACGCGGAATTGAGCACCCTGGGCGAACGGCTGTTCGTCACCGATCTGGGCAGCCGCAACGGAACGCTCGTCAACGGCCAGCGTGTCCGGCGAGTGCAATTGGGCGTCGGAGACCTGCTGTCCGTGGGCGACGTCGAATTCCGCGTCGACCGTAAGCCCCGCAACGACGGGCGACCGTCCGCCGCTTCAGGCCGCGATCTCGACGCCATGCACCTGCACTGGCTCAAGACTCAGTTCACACAACTCCTCCACGAACAGGCGGTGACGGCTGTGCTCCGCCCGGTGGTACATCTCCCGGATGAAACGGTCGTGGCCTACGAGTCGACCGCGCAGAGCCGCGTCGCCGGGCTGGAGACTGAAGCCAAAATGTGCGACACGGCCCGTGTCCTCGGACGCGAGAAGGAGCTGAACCAGCTCCTGCTGCACGCCTGCGGGAGCGCCGCGCGGCACGTGGCCAAGGGGAGCTGGCTCTTCCTGGAGACCCCGCCGGCCGCCAATCTCGAGTCAGAAGTCGTGCCGGTGCTCAAGTCGTTGCGGCAGTCGTTGCCCGGCGGCCGGATCGTCGTCGTCGTCGAGGACGCTCCCGCCCGCAGCCTGCGGTCGCTGAACGACTTCGTCGTCGCCCTGCAGACGCTCGATATGCACCTCGGCCTCGGGGCCTTCGCGTGGGAACATCTGCGGTTTCTGCAATCCTCCCGCGTGCGGCCGATTTCTGTCCGCCTCGATACGCCGCTCACCCAGAACCTGGCCCAGAAGAGCGACCTGGAGCGACGGCGGACCAGATCGATGGTCGAATTGCTGCACCACTACGAGATCCAGGTCGCTGCACGCGACGTAGTCACGACCGAGGATGCCCAGGCGTGTCGGGACCTCGGCGTCGATCTGGCGGATGGCCCGCTCTTCGGCGAGCCGTTGCCGCTGCCGTCCCAGAGACTCCCCGATACGTGCATTCTGTCGTCGTCGCACGTCGGCAGCCTGCTCGATTCGATTGCCGAACAGACGGGAGCACCCTCCGCGCCCCTCGGCACGGCGCCCCACGACGCGATGCCCACCGCAGCCGCTGCTCAGCAGCCAATGCCGTCGCCAGAGGCCACGAGCGACGACGTGACGGCCGACCTGCCGCTGTCGGCGGCGTTTGCGTCGTTCCGGCTGCCCCCGCCGGCCGTCAAATAGGTCTCGGGCGTCCGTGTACGACGGAGCGTTCCCGCTCCCACAGACATCTCACGACTTCAGCCGCCGCTCCCGCATCGCTTGGCGGTTTGGCGTTGCGTGGAAACATCTCATTCGCCCCCGCGCGATGTCGTTCGCTCCAAGTACTCCCACTCCCCGAACGTCGCCGCCTGACCCACCCGCTCCTCCCTCACGTTAACAAGGTTCCACACAATCGCCCGCCGGATGCGGAACTGCCGCCCCGTGCGGCTGATCCGCACCCCTTCATAGTCGTCGGCGTACCCCTGTCGCGTCGTCCGCGCGAGCAGTCGCGCCCGGTCGTCGCGTTCCGCCGGCAGCGATTCGGGC
>CAZWGW010000287.1:0-8265 GCA_964633565.1 uncultured Planctomycetaceae bacterium | reverse complement strand
GGATCGACCGGGCGACGTTCCGCGCGCGCTTCGCTGTCGATCTCGACGAGTTGGCGGGCGAGGCGATCTCGCGATTCGTTGAGGCCGGCCTGCTGGCGGATGACGGCGCGTCGATCCGGCTGACGCAACGGGGGCGGGCACTGGCGGATACGGTCGTGGCGGAGTTCCTGTAGTGTCGCCTCTGCGGAGCGAAAGGCGACAATGGTCATTGCTGGTCCGGAATTGCCACGTCGTCCGTAGGGGCCGGCATCTCTGTTGGCCCTTCCGCGGGACGATCGTCATTCGGCTCCACGGACCCGCTTTCTTCGGTCTCCGCCGCAGGAGCCGGCTTCGCCGCCACGGCGGCAGCGACGGAGACCGTAAATCGGTATTCACTCGGGAACACGCTCCCCTGCCCCTCCCGCTGCCGTTCCGTGATAACGAACGTCATCGTCCCCCGCGGCAGGCTGAAGTACAGTCGCCCCTCGTCATCTTCATGCACACAGGGGTACGCCTTGCGATCAACGATGGCCGTGGAGTGGTAGCCCACGCCGCGGAGGAGTGCGTTGATCCCCAGCTTGTCCCGATACGCGGCGGTGTTCCCGAACAGCATGCCCGCACTGCGGGATTCGCGCCACGCCTCGACGAACTCCCGGGCCGCGTCGCGAAACTCGTTGAGGCGGTCGGCATTCAGTTCCTCCGCCTGATCCTGCGCAACCCGTGCCAGCAACGGATTCTGGCGGACGTCAACTCGGACCAGTTCCGTTTCGGGTCCGGCCTGTAATCGAACCTGCAGCCCCTCCGGTCCCCCGACAATCTCCACGGACATCAGGTCCGTTAAGATCGCCTGGGGCGTTTCGATCAGACCGGCGACCGCCGCGTCGTACGCCTCCTGGGGGACGTCAACCAGGATGGCCGGAACCGCGATTGACAGCATCGTGTCCGCCGGGAGCCTCTCCCCTGGAAGCTCTCCGGTCATCGTGGGCCGCTGGGTCCACCAGTAGACGCCGCCGATACCGAGCAGAATGGCGATAAAAACCAGCGGGACCGCGACCTTCACCCAGAGGCTCGGTCCCTGCCGTCGACGCTGCAGAACGGACGGGATCGCGTCGTCCACTTCAACGGACGCCACCGTATCGAGTGCGGCGAAAGGGGACGCCTCCCAACCGGCCGGCGCAGGCGCCTGTGACGGTTCCGCCACTGGGGCCACCGGAGACTCAAGCGCGTCGGAAAAGGGATGCTGACTGGTCGCCCCGGGGAACTGCGGGACATCCGGCGCCTGGATCGGAGAAACGGCCCGCGGTTCGCTCCGGTCCGTGTCAGGCGCTGTCGTCGCCTCGGCGACTTCCGGCCGCGGGACCCGCAACTTCGTTCCACACCGCGGACACTTGCCGATCCTGCCGGCCGCGGCATCTGCCACGCGGATCGCCGACGTACAATAAGGACAGTTGAACTGGATCGCCATGCCACAGCGACTGTGCCGGGGAAAGACCAACGTGGCGCGAATCACACGGGATTGCGCTGCCGGTCTTGTCGGCAGTATAGGCGCTTCGCGGCAGATCAGGCATCCGTTTCCTGACAAACAGCGGTTGCGGCTCCGGCCTCCACGTGCGGTTCTGGCATTCCGGGAGCAGTCGGCAGTGCGGCCATCGGACGTGGCGCGCTCAACCTCAAGATCAGCCAGACGCCCAGCGCGAGGAAATTCACCAGTGGCAGCAGCGACCACCAGTTCCCGTCGCCGCTGTACCGCCAACCGCCGTGAAACAACAGGTTTCCGATGTTGCTGGGGCCGATCGATCCACGGCACACATCCGGCCAGACAATGTTGACGAGTGGATTATCCCCTCCCGGGTACTCGTAATCCGGCAGAGACCCCCCCAACCGCCATGCCGTGCTGAACAGGCACACGATAAACCCGGCGAGCGCCAACGGCACGATCAGCGTCCGGGCCGGGCTGGCCCGCGCGGCGACGGCTGCCACCGCGAGAAACAGAAACGGGAAGATCGGCACCAGATATCTCGGGCCGGTCGCCCAGCCGCCCCACCAGGTGGGATGGCTCGCGTTGACCAGGAACAGGCATCCTCCGGGCACGATCACGAACAGCGCTTCGCGCCACTGCCTCCGCCGGACCAGGAGCCAGACGCCGTACGGAACCAGGACCATGACCGGCGCAAACCACAACAGGCCGCGCGGACTGATGAGCAGACTGATCGCACGGTCCCAGGTCGGGAATTGCAGTCCCAAGGGGTTCTGCCGGGAATAAATCTCCTGAAACTGCGGCTCGGTTTCATGGAAATACCCGAGTTGAAACGGACCACCGAACGTCGCGGCATGATAACAGCACAACGCCGCGGCGCAGGCGCCCGCGCCCAGTGCGAACGCGGCCAGGAGTCGCTTTCCCGGGCAGGCCCAGGCGGCGTATCCGGCGACGCACACACTGGTGCCGACGACCTGGTACTCGGTGATCACGCCATATCCGGCCAGCAGTCCGATGACCAGCATGCCGGTGGCCGTCCAGCGCCCGCTGACGTCCGACCGGCGGAGCAGCATATAGGCCCCAAACGTCGCCAGCGCCGCCGTGTTGTGTCCGAAGAACAACGTGGCATAGGGAAACACCGGCGTGGCGAGCCCGAATGCGACGGCCAGGATAACGGCCCAGCGCGCACTGCACCCTCCGCTCAGGGCCGCAAAGTACACCAACACGCCCAGCAGGGCGGTCGCCAGTCCGCTGGTCAACAGGGTAATCACGTAGTCCGGCCACCAGAGATTCAGCCTGGGGCCATGCAGCGGATGGGGCGTCAACCAGGGCCTGAACAGGGCGTAAACGACGGCGCCCAGCCACGACTGGCCGGGGGGCTTGTCACAATAATAGTGTCCATCGAGATAACAGCGATCGCGCGTCTGCTCCTCGAGGCCGTCAATGCGAGCGGTCCCGCGGTCCACGAGCGAATACGTCAGCGCGAGCCGGGATGCGTGGTTCCAGCCGCGAGCCTGCCAGAAGTAGCTGTAGGCGACAAACAACAGGGATGCCAGCAGGACGGGAACGGTCGTCCCGGACTTCCAGTGCACCTGGAACGGAGACGCGCGATGCATACGTAAACTCCGATCCTGCGTAGACCAGTTGCACCAGACGGGGGAGGCGGCAGGGTGATATGACACTATTATCCGCCGGACATCAATGCCGAACGAGACCTGTATTATTGACACGATGCAGTGCCAATAACAATATACATATTCGGACGCCGCGTCGAACCCGCGGCGTCACACACTCCGTGAGGTCCGTGCCGTGAGCCACCATGCTGCCGAAGCGCCGTTGAACGCAACAGGCCGGGGCCGCGAGAATGGAGGGCAGCGCGCGACGACGCCGTGGGCGCTTCTGCTCGTCGTCCTGGTCGCCGTCGTCAGCAGGTCCTGGAACGCCGGAGTGCCGAGTTTGTGGTTCGACGAAGCCTTCTCCTGGAGGATGACTCGCTTCCCCGCCGGTGAAATCATTGCCCGGACGATCCGGGACAACAATCCGCCGCTGTACTACCTGCTTCTGAAAGCCTGGATTGCCGTCTGTGGCGATTCCGCATGGGCATTGCGGTGTGTGAGCATTGCGGCCGGCGTGTTGACCGTGATTGGCGCCTACGCATTTCTGCAGCGCGCGATCATGGCCTGGGACAGCGACGGCCGATCATCGACGTCTGCGGCACGTCGCATCGGAGTCTTCGGGGCCCTGCTGGTCGCCGTGAGCGCCTTTCAGGTGCACTGGTCGCAGGAAGTGCGGATGTACTCCCTCGGGACGGCGCTCGCCGTCTGGTCGGCATGGGCCCTCGTCGGCGCCCTGACGTCGCCGCAGCGCGCGATGCGCTACTGGATGTGCTACTCCCTGTTGACGATCGCGTTTTTATATGTCCATAGTCTGGCACTGTTGTCAGTGGCAGCGCAAGTCGTCTTTCTCCTGATCGTACTCGCGCGCCGTTGCGGGTGGCAGCCCGGGCGATGGGCGACCGACGCCGTGGCCCGGCAGGCCGGAATGGCATGGCTGCTCATCATCTGGGCGTACCTCCCGTGGGCGCCGGTGTTTCTCAAACAGCACGCACAGGTGCAGGCGGGCTTCTGGGTTTCTCCGTTGAACGCCGAGTCCGCCGCCATCTCGGTTCAACAGATGTTTGCCGATCCGCTGGCGGGGACGCCCGGCGCCACGCCGTCGCCGCCCGATGCAGTGACGCTGACGATCTGTCTCGTGGTCAACGTCCTGTTCATGGTACTGGTGTGCAGTCGTTCGCCGGCGGCGTGGCTCGTCGCGTGCCTCGGCTGGGGACCGCTCCTGTTGAGCCTGGTGTTGTCCATGTACGGCACGCGCATTTTCTACGTGCGCTATCTGATCTTCGCGCATGTCTTCCTGCTCACCGGAGCCGCGGTGGTGATCGGCAGCTTGCCCGACAAGCTGCAACGCCGGGCGCTGTCGGCGTTGACCGTCGCCAATCTGCTGTGGTTGTCAGGTCCGCCGGGGCTGCCCAGTGTGGGCCCGCCGGCGATCGGCGAGCGGCTGACGGCGCGGCACGTCGACGCCCGCCGCGGCGACGAACCGGTCATCGTGTGCGATGTCATGCGGTTTCTGACGATGCTGTATCCATCGGAACGGCGAATCGGCTGGAGGGCGTACGCGGACGGCGGGCATGTGGTGCACTTCGCGGGCGCCGCGGTGTTGCGGCCGGGTGAAGTCATTGATGCCGCCCAGGTGGCAGGGACCTCCTCCGCCTGCGTGTGGACCGTGAACCTCGAAGGTCCTCTGAGGCTCCAGGTCCCGGTGCCCGCGACGTGGACGGTGCTGGAAGAGAAACGTTTTGTCACCGCGCATGCTGCAGCGGGGAGTGAGTTCGTCGTCCGCAGATACCGCACCCGTCCAGCCGACGACGACGAACGCGAGCCTGCGACGTCCCTGGTAGAGAGGTCACTCGGGCGCGCCGGGGAGTCCCGACGGTCGCCACGGGAGTAGAGCGCGGCCGGACCTTCCTGTCCCGCGGAGCGCGGGCGGTTGACCGCACCGGCGCCCGGCCGGCGCAGGCTATCGCATGGACATCGTGCGCTCGACGTCCGCGAGCTGCTCCGGCGTATTGACGCCGAGCGCTTCGGCAATCTCGAAACAGCAGGCCGCCAGGACCTTTTTTCCGGCGCGGCGGAGAATGTCGGCGCAATCGGTCAGATAATACTCACCCTGCTGGTTCTGCGGCCGGACCTGATCCAGCGCGTCGAACAGGTCCGGTCCGTCAAAGGCATAGCAGCCGGTGTTCACCTCGCGGATCGCTTTCTGGGCGACGGTGGCGTCCTTCTCTTCGACGATCTGCAGGAACGCGCCGTCCGGGGCGCGGACGATGCGGCCGAGCCCCTGGTTCTGTTCCGTGCAGGCGGTGCCGACCACGCACGCCGCCTGCTCCCGGGCCTGATGTTCGAGCAATGTCCGCAATGAAGCGCTGTGGAGGAGCGGCGTGTCTCCCGCCAGCACCAGCACCGGTCCCTGGTGATGACCGACCGCGCCGCGCGCCGACCTGACCGCATCGCCCGTGCCGAGTTGACGCTCCTGCCGGGCGAATTCGACGTCGGCGTGCCGGCTGAGGGCCTCCTGGACCAGCTCCGCCCGATGGCCGACAACGACGACCAGCCGCCCGACTCCGGCGTCGCGCGCGGCGTCGAGCACATACTCCACGATCGGCCGCCCGCACGCCTGGTGCAGGACCTTGGGCAGATCGGAGTGCATGCGCTTGCCCTGTCCGGCGGCGAGGACGATGGCGACGGGAGCAGTCATGGCGCGCAGCTTATCCGATTCCGGCAAGGTCACCAGCGCAGCCCGGCACGGGCGAAGAACCCGCCGTCGACGTCAAAGTCCTGGCCGACCTGCTCAAACTCGACTTTGCGGCCGACGGCCCCGCCGCACTCGACGAACGTGACGAACTGGCCGGCCTCAAACCGCAGTCCGCCGTAGATCCGCCAGTCTTCGTACTGCACGCGCGTGTCGACATTGGCGAAATGGAGGTCGATGTAGTACGCCTCGACATGGTATTCCAGGCCGACGTAAATCCAGGTGGCAACGCCGTACGGCGTCCCGAGAAAATAGCTGATCCGGGGATTGGGGAACACCAGGCGGAATTCCCAGTAGTCATTGGGGATCCACACGACGCCGGCATAGGGGATGATGATGTCGTCGACCCGGTCCCAGTACGCGGCGCCGAGCGCCCAGGTCCACTGGGGGCTCCACTGCCAGAACACGACGCCGTGGGCGTCGAAGAACCATGCGTCGCCGTCAAATGAACTCTGGAAGTCCGTGCCGATCGCCGGATTGAAGCCGGCTTCGGCGCTCCAGCCGGAGACCTGCGGCGTCGCCAGTTTGAGATTGAGGCCAAAGCGGTAGACGCTGCCGGGCAGGTGCGCCGGACCCGGCAACCCCTCCGGCCCGTCCCACGCGCGATAATTAAACTGCGGCGCGGCGGTGAACACCCAGTTGTAAAAGGCCGGCTGCACGCACTCCTTCTCGAAGTCGAACTCGAAGATCCCGAATTCGCCCCGGTTGGGGCTGCTGGTGTCGGCGTCCGGCAGGAAACCGACGTTGAGGCGCTCGGTGAAGCCAAAGCGGTAGGGACGGGGACCATTCAGTCCAAACGTGTAGAATCCCTGCGGGACGCCGGCCGGCGCGCCGTAGGGGAGCGGCGTCCCGCCCGTGCCGCCAAGCCAGGGGTCGCCGGTGATCGGAGCCGGCGAATTATACGGCGTAGTCGGCGCAAAGGGGGTGACCGTACTGGTGGTTCCGTCCGGCAGATAGGTCGGTGGATAGAATGTCGTGGTTCCATCGGCGCCCGGTGTGTAGAGCGGCCCCGGACTGGCGGGGCTTTGTCCGCGGACGATGACGGACTCCGGCACCTGGCCGGACACTGCCGCTTCGAGCACCGACCCGGGTCGGTACAATGAGGGGACCACGTCATCCGCGGCGTGCACGGAAAACGCCGGCAGGAGCACGAGGAGCGCAAAGTTCACGGCGGTTGTCCTGATTTCGAAGTGGGTCGAACGTGGCGGCACGAGCGGCACGAATTGCCGGGGGAGGGTTCACGAGGGGATGGTGGAGAGGCGGGATTCTTCAAAATCTGGAGAATTGGTCAAGATCAACTCAAGTCCGAGTCCGGTCCGGCCGACGATCGCGGTCGTTGCCGGACGATGTCGGTGGATTTCCCCGTGAGCAGTAACTCCCGTGACGAGCGTGAGTTGTCGATGGCCGTCAAGGAGGAGGCATCGCGACTGGGATTTGACCTGGTGGGAATTGCTCCCGCAGTTTCACCGGAGACGTTTCCGTTACTGGAGAAATGGTTGAATCAGGGATATGCGGGTGAAATGGAGTATCTGACGGGCCGCCGCGAGGCATATCGGCACCCGGGTTCAGTCCTGAACGGCGTGCGGAGCGTCATTGTGGCCGCAATGAACTACCGCACGAGCGACCCGCGGCAGGCAATCGATTGCGGCCAGGCACGTGTCTCGCGGTATGCATGGGGACCGACGGATTACCACGCGGTGCTGCGCGAGCGGCTGCATCAACTGGGGGACTACCTTCACGCGCGCGTGCCCTGCTGTCGGACGCGCGCCGCAGTGGATACCGCGCCGTTGCTCGAGCGGGACTTCGCCCGGCTGGCGGGACTGGGCTGGTTCGGCAAAAACACGATGCTCATCAACAAGCGCCGCGGGAGCTGGCTGTTCCTGGGGGCGCTGCTGACCGACGTGGCGCTCACGCCGGATGCACCGCACCGGACCGACCATTGCGGCACGTGCACGCGGTGTCTCGACGCCTGCCCGACGGGCGCATTCATCGAGCCCCACGTGCTCGATGCGCGCCGCTGCATCTCGTACCTGACGATCGAGTTGCGGGACCGGCCGATTCCTGTCGAACTGCGGAGCGGCATTGGTGACTGGATGTTCGGCTGCGACGTCTGCCAGGACGTGTGCCCCTGGAACCGCAGAGCGCCGGTCAGCAGCGAAGCAGCGTTTGAGCCACGAGCCGACCTGCATCCTGCGGATTGCGCGGAACCTGCCCTGTTGAAATTGACGGCAGCCGGATTCGAGCGGCAGTTTGGGGCGACGCCACTGGCCCGTCCGGGCCGGGCGGGGGTCTTGCGGAACGCGTGCATCGTGCTGGGGAACACGGGGGACCGGGGAGCACTGCCTGCTTTGATCGATGCGCTCGGAGATGAAGAGCCGCTGGTTCGGGGAGCGGCGGCCTGGGGGGTGGGTCGCATCGGTGGTCTGGATGCTCGCGTGGCA
>CAZWGW010000286.1:0-8271 GCA_964633565.1 uncultured Planctomycetaceae bacterium | reverse complement strand
AGAACATTTCGGAACTGGGGAGGCCGATCCGGATCGCAGAGGGTCAGCCGATCAGCGACATCCTGGCGTGAATCAACCGTTTAGCCGCGTCCGGGCACCGACCAAAGGTTGGTCGGGACGCGCGGAGTGGGCTCAGACAATTGGGGGACGTCCCATGAACATCCGATTGACGCACAACGTGCGTTGTTTGTCACTGATCTCCTTTGGCGTGCTGTGTGCCGGGTTGTTGGCGGCGCAGGAACCGAAAGTCAGACAGCGCGTGCAGGTGCAGGCCGCTCAGCCGCAAAGGGTGAAGCAACTCGTGCAGGTCCGGGCGGCAGGCGGGGCGCAGGTTGTCGTCCGCGGCGGCTGGGGCCAGGGGGATTGGGATGTCCGCGAGGAAGTCGACCGCAACAATTCCATCGAGCGATTTCTGCTGCTGCTTCCCGGCGGACCAGTGATCGTCGAGGCGACGATGACGATCGACGGACAGCCTTATCAGGTCCGTCGCGAAACGCTGATCGACGAAATGCTGGCCGTCGCCGATACGGACGGCGACGGGAAGCCGACGTGGGTCGAAGCGCTGGCCGCGCCGCGTTTCACTCTCGGCCGCGTCCGGTTCGCCAATGAGCAGCAACAGCAGCAGTACCGCGCGGGGCTGGACAAGAATTCGGACGGCATTGTCGACCGCGTGGAAGTGCGCCGCTTCATCGCGCAGTATTCGCAGGGGCCGGCGTTCGTCGTCGGTGGTCTCGGCGGTGGCGGCCGGGGAGGAGCGATTGTCGTCAGCAACGGCCAGTTGCTCGGCGGCGGGACAGGGTCAACCGAGGCGCGTGGACTGATCGACGAGGACGGCGACGGCACACTCTCTCCTGCCGAGATTGAGCAGGCCGGAGACCGCCTCAAGAGCCGCGACGCCGACGACAACGACCTGCTCTACGCTGCCGAACTGGGCGGGACGGCCGCAGGCGGAGGCGCCTACCGCGTGGTGGCCTCCGCGCCGGGTCCGCAAATGCAGGTCGCGCAGAATGCCGTGCTGCTGGGACCGGAAATCAAGGCGGACTCGCTGTTCGCGGCGCTGCAGCAGAAGTACCGGACCGACGACGACGGTCCGATCGAAGCGGCCGCCTTCAGTGCGGTGGCGGCGTTGTTTGAACAACTTGATGTGAACAAGAACAGTCGACTCGACGCGGACGAAGTCCTCGCGCTCAATACGCACTCCCCGCACATTGAAGTGACGGCGAAACTTGGTGAACCCAATGCCGAGGCCGGGCTGACCGTCACGTCGGTCGCCGACGGGCTGCCGCAAGTGGTCACGACGCCGGACGCGGCCCGGATCGAGTTTCCGGGCGCCGCGCTGCAATTCGACACGAAGTCGCCCGTCCAGCCGACGGTCAACTACGCGCAGACCGGCAAGCAATACCTGACGCAATACGACAAGGACGGGAACCAGTACCTGGAGATGTCCGAGTTGCCCGAGCAGTTCGTGCAGCAGTTCGAGGCCTGGGACGAGGACCGCGACGGCAAGGTCTACGAACAGGAAATTGTGGCCAGCTACACCCGGATGATGGCGCCGCAGCTCAGCCAGGTGCGCGCGAACGTGACCGCCAGCGGCGACCCGCTGTTCGGCATCCTGGACCAGACCGGCGACGGGCGGCTCAGCCTGCGCGAGATGAAAACCGCACCGGAACGGATCAAGACGCTCGACCGCGACGGCGACGGCCGCGTGGCGAAAGACGAAGTCCCCGAATCGTGGTCGGTCGCGTTTGGCGTCGGTTACGCCCAATACTCAGCGTATCGCGTCGGGCAGGCAGGCGTTGCGAGCCAGTCACCCACGCCGCGTGATGGGACGCCTGAATGGTTTACCCGAATGGACCGCAACGGGGATGGCGACGTCACGCTGCGCGAGTTCCTCGGCGGCCGCGCGAAGTTTGAGGAACTCGACACCAATGACGATGGGTTCCTGGACGCGGCGGAAGCAACGGCGGCCGGCAGTGCCGACGCGTCGAGTCAGAAGTAGGCCGATGTCGCAGCCGAATTCGGCTACGTCCGCACCGCCGTCACCAGCGGGCCTTCGACAATCCGGCGGTGCTCGCTGGTGGCGGGATCGATCTCGCCGGCCTCCGCCAGGGCGCGGCGATAGAGCTGCTGGCCGCAGCCGGTCGGGTACTCACCGGAGATGCAGGCCTGACAGAGCGACGTCGCGGGCTTTTCGATGCTGCGGGCAATCGCCCCCAGCGGCAGGTAACGGAGCGAGTCAGCACCGAGCGCCGTCGCCATCTCGGACTCGATCTGCGACGTGAGTTCCGTCCCCGCCATGAACTTCGGCGCGAACAGTTCCGTGACCGACGACATGTCGATGCCGTAAAAGCACGGCGCGATGATCGGCGGGCAGGCGACCCGCACGTGGACTTCCCGCGCGCCGCCCCGCTCGCGGAGCTGGTGTACGAGCGTCTTCATCGTCGTCGAACGGACGATCGTGTCTTCCACAACGAACACGCGCCGGCCGCGAAGGACCTCCGGCAGCGGAGTGTACTTCATCCGCGCCTTGTCGGCCCGGTTGTTGCTCTCGATGAACGTGCGGCCAACGTAACGGTTGCGGATCAGCCCCTCCAGGCACGGCACGCCGAGCGAATATGCCATCGCGTCGGCGGCGGCCTTCGCAGTGTCGGGGACGGGGATCACGATCGTCGTGTCGTCGATCGGGATGCGTTCCTGGTGGGCCAATTCCTCGCCCAGCGCCTTGCGTGTGAGATAGACGCTCCGCTCATCCAGCGAGCTGCAGACGTTTGCAAAATAGATCCACTCAAAGAAGCAGTGTGCCTTGCGCGGCGACTCGGCAAAACGATGCACCGACAGGTTGCCGTTCTGGATGAAGACGGCCGTTCCCGGCGCAAGACTGACGATGCTCTTTTCGCGAAACCCGAGGTTGGCGAGCGCCACACTTTCGCTGGCGGCGGCGAACAGTCCGTCTTCGAATGCATAGCACAGCGGGCGGATGCCGAGCGGGTCGCGGCTGGCGAACATGTCCCCCAGCGCGTTGAGGAACACGATGTTGTACGCGCCGTCCAGCCGCGCGGAGAGTCGCTCCAGCAGTTCCAGCAGGTTGACCCCTTCCGACTGGCGGGAAATCTCCTGGCTGATGAGGTGCCGCAGGATTTCCGTGTCCGTCTCGCGGGCGAGGTGGAACCCCCCGCGGGACAGGATCTCCTCGCGGAGCGTGCCGTAGTTCGCCAGTTGCCCGTTGAAGGCGAAGCTGAACCACTTGCGGATCTCGATGTGGTTGCGCTCGAACGGCTGGGCATAACTCCGGTCGTCCTTGCCGCAGGTGGCGTAACGGACGTGGCCGATCGCGGCCGGACCTTCGTATTCGGCCATGAGCCGCTCGGCGGCCTCCGGGCGATTGAGCTGAAACACCTCGGCGACGGTCCCGACCTCCTTATGGGTGTCGATGAGCTGGTTCCGCCGGGGGTTGAACGTCGTCATTCCCGCGGCGAGTTGGCCGCGATTCTGAATGTCGAGCAACAGCCGGGGGATGAGCCGCGAGACGGCCGTACTGTCGCGCTTGGGCGCGAGGGGGCTCGTTTTGGGACCGGGGAGGTGATAAATGGCGGCAATGCCGCACTCGTGGTGCAGTTCGGCCATGAACCGATGGTCCTCGCAGTCCCGCCGGCCGTATCCGGCTTGCTGGCTCAATGCGGCTGCCAATCCGTACGGAGATCGCAGTTGACGCGGCAGGCGACCCCCGACACCGCTTGTGACGGGCACACGGCCAATCATATCGCGCGCGGCGCGGAATGGAAGCCGCTGCGATCGGCGACGACCCGGCTCGAGCAGCGCAATGCCCAGTGCGTCTGGTTGTTGTTTCCTGGATGAACGTTACGATACGGGGACCGCGTGTTAATCGGGGTGCAGCGTGCCTCGGCACGGCCGACACGGCCGTGGCACACCGGGACGTGAGAGCGGATACACGGAACGCGCATGGAGAACCTGGTTCGTCGCGAGGTGGTCGACTCGGCACGGACGCTGGTCGTCAAGGTCGGCACTAACGTGCTGGCGCGGGCGGATGATACGCTGGACGTGGAGCGGATCGGCGCACTCGCCTCGCAGATCCATCGCGTCATTCAGTCGGGGCGCAAAGTCGTCGTGGTGTCGAGCGGCGCGGTCGGCGCCGGCATGGGCATTCTCGGCCTCAAAAGACGCCCCGGCGACCTGCCGCACCTGCAGGCGGCGGCGGCGACCGGACAGGCGCACCTCATGCGCCGCTGGAATGAGGCGCTGCAGCAGCACGGTTACCACGCGGCACAGATCCTTGTGACGGCGAACGATTTCCGCCACCGCGCGCGGTATCTCAACATCCGCAACACGATTAACACGCTGTTCGAATACGGCGTCGTGCCGGTCATCAACGAGAACGACACCGTCAGCATCGAGGAGATCAAGTTCGGCGACAACGACCGTCTGGCGGCGATGGTCACGCACCTGCTGCACGAGCCGCTGCTGGTCATCCTGTCGGTGGTCGACGGCCTGTTCGACGGCGATCCGACAAAGCCCGGTTCGCAGCTCATCTCCGTCGTCGACGAGTGGAGCGACGACCTGATGCAGATGGCCACGAAGTCGCAGTCGACGCGCGGCACGGGGGGGATGCCGTCGAAACTCGAATCGGTGCGGATGGCGACGGCCGTCGGCGAGTGCGTGATCATCGCCAACGGGACCGATGCGATGATCCTGGATCGGATCTTCGCCGCCGAAGAGGTGGGGACGCTGTTTCTCGCCAAAGGCTCGAACGTGCCGGCGTGGAAGCGGTGGATCGGCTACACGATCCGGCCGAAAGGGAAATTCCATCTCGACGCCGGTGCCGTGCGGGCGATCGAGGAGCAGGGGAAGTCGCTGCTGGCGGCGGGGATCAAGTGCGTCGAGGGGCGATTTGAAAAGGGAGAGGTCGTCTCGCTCGTCGACCCGGATGGGATCGAGTTCGCCCGAGGCCTGACCAACTACGATGCGGCGGTCACGGCCAGCATCGCCGGCAAGCGGACGGCGGACGTGAAGCAGGTGCTGGGGGACGTGCCGTACGAGGAGGTGATCAACCGGGATAATCTGGCGGTAGTGCGCTGATCACGGAAACTCCCACACGGGCCCTTCGGCGATCACTTCCGCGTACATCGCCCGCACCACCTCAATCATCTTCGCCAGCCGCTCCGGTTCGTCCGCGGAGAGGTCGTGCCGCTCACCGATGTCGTCCCGCAGGTTGTACAGCTCAAAATTCACCAGCCCCGATTTCTTCAGCGCGGGGACGATCGGCGGCGTGAGCGAACCGCCGGTGGGGAGATCGGCCGGCCCGTCCCAGCCGGCGACGAGCTTCCAGTCGCCGTCGCGGATCGCCACCTGCCTGTTTTGCGCCGCGCCGTAGTAGTGCCAGAAGAGAGGTTTCGTGCGTCTTAGTGTTCCGCCGGTAAAGATCGGCGTGAAACTCGCGCCGTCGAGCGTCTTCGTCTGCGGCACGTCGACGCCGGCCAGCTCGCAAAACGTGGGGAGTACATCGAGCGAGCAGACCGGCTCGCCGCATTCCGTCCCAGGCTCGATCCGGCCCGGGAAGCGGAGAATGCCCGGCTCGCGGATGCCGCCGTCATGGATGTGCAGCTTCATCCCCCGCAATGGACCGGGGGAGCCGTGTGACCGCCAGGATCCCTTGTAGCGGTTGAGCGTCTCGGGGCCGTTGTCGGACGTGAAGAAGACAAGCGTGTTGTCCGCGACGTCGAGTTCCTCGAGCGCCGCCATCAGCCGGCCGACGGCGCGGTCCATATTGGTGACGTTCGCATAGTAGAGCGCCTCCCCTTCTCTGGTCGCCTGGGGATACAGGGCGACAAGATCCGGCGGCGAGTCGATCGGTTCGTGCGGCTCGTGAAAACAGACGTACGCGAAGAACGGTTTGGCCGGGTCACGGAGCGACTTCAGCCAGTGGATTGCCTCATCCGCCACAATCTGGCAGGAGTAGCCCTCGATCTCGCCAACCGTTCGGCCGTTGCGCACGAAGTTGTTCGGGTTGTGGTGCGACGGCCCGGCGTTGTTCTGCGTGCTGAACCAGTGATTGAAACCGTGGTCGCCCGGTTGCGTGTGCCGCGAGTCGTTGAAATGGCCGTTGAGGTGCCATTTGCCGGAGTGGCACGTGTCGTAGCCGGCATTCTTGAGGAGCGTGGCGATCGTGGTCTCGTCCGGCCGGAGGTGCATCGGGTTGCCGGCCGCGATCCACGAGTAGACGCCGCAGCGCGACGGCGTGCGCCCCGTCATCAGGCCGCAGCGGGCGGGGGAGCAGAGCGGCGAGGCGGAGTAACCATCCGTAAGCCGCATTCCCTGCGCGGCCAGGTTGTCGAGGTTTGGGGTCTGGATCGTCTTGTTGCCGTAGCAGGCGAGGTCGCCGTAGCCGAGGTCATCGCAGAGGATGATGAGGAAGTTCGGGCGCGCAGGTGCATCTGCGGCATGCACATCGGCTGGCAGCGACATCACGAGGAGCGCAGTTGAGAGAAACCTGCGAATGATGGACGGCATCTGAGTCATCGAGGCGCTCCTGAGCGATTGCAGACCGGGTGCCGCCATGCTGATAAACTGTGTCGGCGTTCACAAGTCATTACGGATCACCCCATGAGCGACGCGCAATCATCGCTGCCGACGAAGGCCGGCGCGTGGACGTCGTGGGTCAAGATCGCGGTGCTGGTTGTGCTGCTCGTGGGAGCCGGCGCCGGCTACGCCCGCTGGGGGGACCAGTTCCGGCTCGACCGGCTCGTCGCGCGCGAGGCGCAACTGCAGCAGTACCGCGTCGACCATCCGCTGCTGGTCTACGGCGTTGCGTTTGGCGTCTATGTGCTGGTGACCGCTCTCTCCCTCCCCGCGGCGACGATCCTGTCGCTGATGATCGGCTGGTACTTCGGGTTCTGGCGGGGCGTGGTGCTCGTCAGTTTCGCCTCCACCACCGGCGCCACGCTGGCGTTCCTGATGAGCCGCTATCTGCTGCGGGACGCCATTCAGGGCCGCTTCGGCGACCGACTGCAGACGTTCAACGCGGCCCTCGACCGGGAAGGGGCGTTTTACCTGTTTGCACTGCGGCTGACGCCCGCCGTGCCGTTTTTTGTCGTGAATCTCGTGATGGGGCTGACGCGGCTCCGCGCGCGGACGTTCTGGTGGGTGAGCCAGGTGGGGATGCTGCCGGCGACGTGCGTCTTCCTGTATGCCGGCGCGTCGGTGCCGGATTTGAAGACGCTGGCCGAGAAGGGGACAGGCGGCATCCTGTCGCCGCAGCTTGTGGCGGCCTTCGTGCTGCTGGGGATCTTTCCACTGGCGGCGCGGTATGCGATGCGGCGCTGGCGGCCGAAAGCCATGCCGGGCGATGAGGCTTCGCACCGGTCAGGAGCGCCGCTCGAAACCACCCGGATGCGGTCATGACGGTGGAGCGGATCGGGTCCCGGTCACGGAGTGACCGGACTACTTTGAGTCGCGAGACATCACGCATGCTGGACCTTGTTCAACTCACGCCGCGCGACGAACACAACCGGCAACTTGAAGCGCACGTTCACCCACCCGACTGGGTCAACCCGACGCCGGCGGGGCGGTACAATCTCGTTGTGATCGGCGGCGGAACGGCGGGCCTTGTGACGGCGGCGGGGGCGGCCGGACTGGGGGCGAAGGTCGCACTGATCGAGCGGGACCTGCTGGGGGGCGACTGTCTCAACGTCGGCTGCGTGCCGTCGAAGGCCGTCATCGGCGCGGCCCGCATCGCGGCGACGGTGCGCGACGCCGGCGAGTTCGGCGTGCGCGTGCCGCAGGGGGTCCGCGTCGACTTCGCCGCGGCGATGGAGCGGATGCGTCGGCTGCGGGCGTCGATCGCGCCGCACGACTCGGCCGCGCGGTTCCGGGAGCTGGGGGTCCACGTGTTTCTCGGAAACGGGCGTTTCACGGGACCGGAGACGATCGACGTTGACGGCCAGACACTGCGGTTCAAAAAGGCTGCGATCTGCACCGGCGCCCGCGCCTCCGCGCCGCCGATCCCCGGTCTGGATCAGGTCGAATACCTCACGAACGAATCGGTCTTCTCGCTGACCGAATTGCCGCGGCGGTTGGCAGTGATCGGTGCGGGACCGATTGGCTGCGAACTGGCGCAGGCGTTTGCCCGGCTCGGCTCGGAAGTGTCGCTGATCGAGGCGGAGCACGGCGTGCTGCCGCGCGAAGACCGCGATGCTGCCGGGATTGTCGCCCGTTTGCTTGCACGCGACGGAATCAAACTGCTCTGCTGTGGGAAAC
>CAZWGW010000285.1:0-8292 GCA_964633565.1 uncultured Planctomycetaceae bacterium | reverse complement strand
AACAGCGCGCTCTCAGCGGAGCCGGGGGCGCAGGCCGTGGACGTCGAAGGAGAGGGGAGTGTGGTGCGGGACAATAATCTGCAGGGCGAAGCGCAGCCCTGAGTGAGCGTGCCTGATGGGGCGATTCAACACAATTTCATCGGCGCATCGATTCACTCGCTGCCCGCGAGCGGTTCCCCGGTAATACAAGCTCATTGCGGCAAGTCGATTTCGTCCGGCGCCGCGCCGAACGTGTCGGCAGCCTCGCCGAGATCGTTCAGGACGCGCTGCCAGCGGCGATACCAGGCCTCGGCGCCGCTGTTTGATCGCTCCTGAATCCAGCGGAGGATTCCCCGAACGTTCTGCTTCGCGGACGTGGTCAGGGACACCCGAAACTTCATTCGTGCAATCCAAACTCGGCGCGCAACTCCTTCATGACATGGTCAGCCGACTCAAACTCCCCGCGGTCGACCTCGTTGAGCCCCTGGCGGATCGCCGCGTTGACGGCATCTCGATGGCAGGTGGCGTCCCAGAGGAGGAACAGTTCGTCCCAGCCGAGCGTGGATTCTCCCGACCCCAGTTTTTCGGAGGCGAAACGGTGAAAACTGTCGAGTTCGATTTGCGTGACGGGCATTTGGTCCGACCTCTCAAAGGCAATTGACATCCGTCCAGTTTACGGCGGGCCGCGCGGGCATGTCAATCGGATTCGTTTCGGCGCAGAGTGGCCGAGACGACTCGCTCCCGTGCGATTGCCCTCCCTCAACTGTGTGCGTAGCCTGTACAATTGGTTGCAGTACCGCGATCCCGACGCGAGGAATTCGAGGGAAACACCAAAACTCGCGAAAGCCTGTGACCTCAGGAGCCAAACGGCACGCCATGCTCACGCGACTCTATGTGGACAATTTCCGCGCGTTGGTGAACTGCGAGTTGCGGCCCGGGCGCCGCACTCTGCTGATGGGCGCCAATGGCACTGGCAAGACCACTTTCTGTGATGCGCTCTGGCGAGTGCAGTCGCTGTTGACCGGCCAGTCCAAATCCGACGACCTCTTTTCCGAGGACACGCTCACCCGTTGGCAGATCGTTCCACAGCAGCGCATCGAACTCGACGTCTCCGGCCCGTCGGGTGAATACCGTTATGCGTTGGTGATCGAGCACCGCGAGACCGCATCCGTCGAGGAGCCGCGGACGCGAGTCCTACGGGAAACATTGACGCTGGACGCGCGTCCGTTGTTCACGTTCAAAGGCGGTGTCGTGCAACTCTACCGCGACGACCACAGCGAGGGGCCCGAGTATCCATTTGACTGGGGGCGTTCAGCGCTGGGCACGATCAGAGCCGCCCGCGACAACTCGCACCTGACCTGGTTCGTCCGCTGGTTTCAAGCGGTAACCCTTCTCAAGCCGAATCCGCCGGGGATGACAGATCTGGTTGAGCGCGATGATTTCGTCCTGTTTCCGTCCGCCGACAACTTCGCAGCCTGGTATCACACAGTCAGTTCCTCCGATAAGCGGCGAGACCGGGAGTTGCATGACGCACTGATCGACGTGCTGCCCGGATTCGACGCGCTCAATTTCGAACCCGCCGGTCCCAACCGCTGGTTGTTGCGCGCCGACTTTTCCCGAAGCGAAGCACCGCTGAAGCTGCGGTTTCTCGAATTGTCAGACGGCCAGCGCTCCCTGATCCTCCTATACAGCGTGCTGTACTTCCTTTTGCAGCAGGGACGAACCGTGTTCATCGACGAACCGGACAATTTCGTCTCGCTCGACGAGATTCAGCCGTGGTTGCTTTCGGCGACCGACATGGTGGACGCTGGTAGCGGTCAGTTGGTCGTCGTCTCCCATCACCCGGAGATCTTCAATCAATGGGCAATCAGCCATGGATTGGTCACTGAACGCGACGGCTGTGGCCCGGTGCGCGTTCGACCGTATTCGCCCCCCGCCGGGTTGCCACTCACACCGGCGGAAAGCGTCGCGCGGGGTTGGGCAAATTCGAGCGATGCTCCGGCGGTCACGGCCACACATCCATGAGCATCCGCTACACCGAGGTCGTCATTCTGGCCGAGGATGAGCGGTCGGCCAATCTTTTGCGACGGTACGCCCTGCGCGCGTTGCATCTCAACAACCGCCGCATCAGGCAGGAAATCTCCCCGTCGGGACAGGGAGACGCCAAGCAGTGGGTTGTGTCACGCTATCCGGTCGAAATGAAGGCACTGCGCTCCTTGCACAAGACAACCGGTCTGGTCGTGCACCTCGATGCCGATACGGCCACCGTCGCGAAGCGCGCCGCGGAACTCGCGGCCGCCTTGAAACGTGATCGACAAGACAAGCGCGCGGACGATGAGCGCGTTTGCCATGCAATCCCGAAGCGACACACGGAAACATGGCTTTGCGTGCTGACGGGAGTGGACGTCGATGAACAGAAAGACTGCAAACGTGACCGGGTTTTGCCCGACTTCGACGCGGCGGTGCCGCCAGCAGCTCTCGAACTCTACAACCTGACTCGCGCGAACACCCCGGCACCATCCTTGCCTTCGCTTGCCACTGCAGTACCTGAACTGCGACGACTGGATGCCTGACAAAAATTGTTCGTAGTGACCGCATTTATGCGGTCCGATCGCAATATCGCGGGCGAACTCGCACACCGGCCCCGATAAATCGGGGCACTACAAACTATTCTTCAACACGCTCTCAATCCACCTCCGGCGGCACCGCCCCATACCCCCACGCGTTCTGCTGGAACGCCGCCGCCGGCTTCCGCTGCGGCACCGGGCCGGGCGTCAGCGACTTCGCCAGATCCACCGCCGCGTCGACCATCTGCGTGCCGGCCGTGATCTCCAGGTTGCTGTAGCTCGTCAGCCGCGTCTCGTAGCCGCCGCCGCGCGGGCCGAACGCCTCCTCCGTCGGCACATAGCCGACACAGTCGTTCGCCAGCGACACCGGGAACGTGAACGGAAACGGACTCCCCGCCTTGATGTCCAGCCCGAGCTGGCAGAAGAACTCGGCCGGGTTCGTCAGGAAGACTGCCGGGCCGACCTGAATGGCCTGCAGTTCCACGTCGGCCGCCGGTTCCCACTTGAGCCGGGCGTCGAGCAGCACGATCTCCTTGGCGAATGTCCAGACCGTGGCGTCGACCTCCTTCGGGTCCTTCTTCGCGATCGCCAGACACTCCTGGACGCGCTCCGGCCGCGGCGCCCGTCGTTTGACGGGGAAGACTTTCGACGTGAATGCCACGGGCGTCAGTTCGCCCGGCTCCTCCGTCAGCAGCACCTTGACCGCTTCCGCCCCGATCCGCCCGCCGACGAACCGCGCCCACTGTTCCGGTTTGGGGTTCTCGTACTTCGCGAGATTGTCGACCTGCGTCACGTCGCCCGATGCGCCGGCCAGGAAGACGACGATCGCCTCATCGCCGAACATGCCGCGGATGGCCTGCTCCAGGTAGTAGACGTAGTTCGCCGAGATGCCGCCGGGGCTGGTCGTGGCGTGGCAGACGTAGTTGACGATGCAGCCGATCAGTTTGCCGTCGTTGTCCCACGCGCCGATCACGCCGACGGCCGGATCGGTCGGCCCGGCCGGTTCGACGATGTCCGGGTTGCCGGGCCGCGGATGCGTGAACGTGTAGCCGTTCTGCATGTGGAACCGGCGATTGAACGCGACCTGGTCTTCGTGGCCGACGCCGACGTTGCACAGGGCCGGCCCTTTCGACGCATCGGCGGCGGTGACGGCGGCCACGATCTGGTCTTCGACGTGCCGCACGTAGTCGAGGTTGGCGTTCGACGATTTTTCGTAGGCCAGCATCCGCACGAACTCGTCGGCCGCGTCGTACTCGCCGGGATAGATCATCCCGGTCGGGCCGGAGGAGTGCGAATGCGTGGCGTGAATCAGAATCGCCCCCGGTTCGATGCCGCACGCCTCGTGAATCCGCCGCCGGGCGCCTTCGACGAGTGCCCGCCGGACGAGCAGGGCGTCGACGCTGACGATCGCCACGCGGGTCGTGCCGTCGTCGAAGACGGCCGCCCGGGTTTTGCACGGGTCGTGCAGCGTTTTGTGGAACGCCTTGCCGTAGCCGCCGGGTTGCTCCATGCCGATGGCGGGCGTGATGTCGCGCTCGGCGAAGCCGGATTGGAAGGTTGGGGCGTCGGCCGCCGTTGCTGGGATAACGGCCGTCAGTGCGAAGAGGAGTGTCAGAGTGGGTCGATTCATGGTTAACGTCTCTGGACGGGATCGGTACACGTGTGGAGCTGGTTGGAATCAGGCGGAAACGTGGCAACGCATCACACAAGAACCTTGCCGGACAGGGGGCCGCGGTGGACTCCATTGCTTTCAGGGCCCGAGCGGCCCTCGCTCCATGCCCAATGTCTATGTCGTAGTTCGTGTCAATTCGGCAAGTTGGTCTGGAAAGAACATCGCAGCCACGTCACGGACCGCCTTGCCCGCGTTGTTTTTGTTTTCAAACGATGCACCGCGTTCAACGAGAAGCCTGACGACCGAGAGATCGCCGCGCGCGCTAAATGAAGCAGTCCAAAGCGGCGTGTTGCCGTAAACGTCTCTCAACTCGGCATTCGCGCCCGCATCGAGAAGGATTTGTGCAACGTCAGCGAGCTTTTCTTGTGCCACGTAGTGCAGTGCGCAATAGCCATTGCGATCCTGGTGATTGACGTTGGCTCCGTGCGCGATAAGCCATGCAAGCAAATCAGGCCGATGGTGGAATGAAGCCCAGATCAAGGGCGTGCAACCTTCGCCATCGGGCACGTCGATGTCAGTCGAGGAAATCAAGGATTTCGCAGCATCATCATTGGAGTTGCGGATGCAGCGACGGACATCGTCAGCAATGGGATCGTGTTTTCGAGGTCGACCAGGACGAGCCATCGTGATCATGCCCTACTGGGAGCCGGCTGGATTTTCAGGACACCTCAGTCTTTCGAGATGTCAGCTTCTCAGGCGCAGACGGGGGGAGTGCGGCTCAACGCCCATGCAGGCGGTTGTCAAAAGCTGAGTGTATCCGTTGGTCGCTGTATTCGCACAGCTTTCGCAGGGTGATTCGCGGATTCGACGTGTGGCAATCCAAGGCACCGAGCCGGTCTGCACTGCGAGCTATCCTTTGCGGAGAACGCGACCCGGGTCACTTCGCGCTCTCCACCGCCTTGTGCGCCATCTCCTGCAGGAACCGCGCATGCTCGGCGTCCATCCCTTCCGGGCGGAACCTGTTCCCGACGGCGCTCGTGCCGTACAGGAACTCGTAGAACACCAGCCCGCCGAGATACTCCCCCGCGGGGCTGGCGTGGTGGCCGTCCATCGCAGGGTGGCCCGACCGTCCTTGGGCGGTTGGGTGCCACAGGCACAAGATGTTCGCTCCGTGGTCACTCGGCGAATTCGCACCCCACATCGACGTTTTCCCCGGGGTTGACTGTATATCGTATCCGATATACACTTCATCCGGTTGCGGAGGTTTCTCGAATGGCGAAAGCACAACCAGCGGAAAAGGGAGCACCGGCTCCGAAGCCGCTGGTTTGGCTGCATGGAGAGATCAAGACACCTCCATTCACCGCGGAGGGGCGTCAGGAGGCGGGAATGCTCCTGCGTCTGCTGCAGCAAGGTGAGCAACTGGGAATGCCGCAGGCGGAGCCGCTGCCGAATGTTGGCAAGCGCTGCGGAGCGCTGCGAGTTCGCGACGCGGAGCACAATTGGCTAATCATGTATCGCACCGACCCCGATGCGATCGTGATCCTCGAAGTCTACGCCAAGAAGACTCAGAAGATTCCGGACGAGGTCATCGAGCGGTGTCAGGGGCGGCTCAGACGGTACGACGAGGCGGTCAAGGCGGCCAAAAAGCAATCCGGGAAATGAGGAAGAGTCCGATGGAGATCACGAAACGAAAGGCGCTGGAAGCGGCGGGATGGAAGGTCGGCGATTCCGCTGATTTCCTGGGGATGAGCGACGAAGAGCGTCAGTTGCTGGACACGCGTGTCGAACTCGCGCTGGCGGTTCGACGCCAGCGGGAAGCCCTGCACATGTCTCAGAAGCAACTGGGAGCGATCCTCAAGACCAGCCAGCCGCGCGTCGCCAAGATCGAACGCGCTGCCTCCGACGTTTCGATGGATCAACTCGTTCGCGCCTTCACGGCTACGGGCGGAAGGATCGCGATCAAGAGGGCAAAGGCGAAGGCCAGGAAAGGCGAGAACGCGTCTGAGTGGAAGAAGACCCTGGTTCTCGAAGTCGCACCAGCAAAGTAGCCCGACGTCCACAGGGCGGTGCGTGCCGCTTTGGCGGCATGATCGCTCACTTCGCCCTCTCAACCGCATTATGGGCCGTCTCCTGCAGGAAGCGCGCATATTCGGCGTCCACCCCTTCCGGCCGGAACCTGTTGCCAACAGCGCTCGTGCCGTACAGGAACTCGTAGAAGACCAGCCCGCCGAGATACTCCCCCGCGGGGCTGGCGTGGTGGCCGTCCATCCGCAGCGACGTCGTTCCCTCGGCGTCGACCCAGCGCCAGCCGACGTGGAGCGAGTGCGTCTGGTCGGGCAGGGCCGGCGGCTGCGCGGTCTGCGGATTGAAGTTCGGGTCCGACCTGTAGCCCCACACGGGATCGGTGTCCGCCGCATAGAAGGCGTCGCCAACGGGGATACGGCGGAAGCCGAGTTCCTCCGCGATGGTGCGATAGGCGGCGGAGAGGCCGTCGTACATTTCCTGCTGCGTCCGCGGCTCGCCGGGCTTGTCGGAGGGCGTCGTGAACCGCGGGTCGTCGACGCGGTAGGCCCACGTCTGGTGGATCACGACCTCACTCTCAGGAGCATACTTGCTGATGTAGTCGTACAGTTCCCGGGCCGCGGGCCGGTAATTCGCGGCGTCGTGGCTGCGGATGCTCGCCTGCTGGATCGTGATGACGTCCCATCTCTCGGACTGCAGTTCCTGCTTCAGGCTCCTGCCGGTGGGGTACAGGCCCGCCTTGTCGTGGGGGTCTTTCTCGTGAATGGCAGCCTTGGCCACGTGCTGATCCGGCCCGCTGCCGCCGATGACGCAGCGGTGGTGGATCAGCGTGTTGCCACCGGCCTCGACGATCTGATCGAGATACTTGGTTGCGTTCTGCGAGAAGCTGTTGCCGACGGTGAGCAGCCGGACGGTCTTCCCCTGCGGCCGGTCCTGGGCGGCCGCGAGAACGGGCGACAGCAGAAGGCCGAGGAGCAACAGGAAGGAGCGGCGAGCCGGCATGGGCGCCTCAAGAACAAGTGTCGGACAGAAGGTCGCAAAGGCAGCGAAGAGAATACCTGATTTCCGTTTCCGCTACCTGCCCAGCATGTGCCGGATCGTATCCGCCGCGCCCGGCCGCGGCGTTACGTGCACGTCGGAGTAATACTTCTCCACCAGCCGTCCGTCTTTGTCGAATAACACGGCAATCAGTCCCTCCTTCCCGACCCACAGTCGCTGTTCGCTTGCTGCGACGGCGTGTGGAAAGAATGAGGGCGCAGGCGTCTGAGGCCGCAGAAAGTACGAGGTAGTTGAGGCTTCCCCGGGGAGCCACACGGTCACCGGTTCGCGGAACTCATCGCGTGCCGGACCACCGAGGAGGTTTTCCACATCTGCCCGGCTCATCCCCGTCCTGATCTGATCGAATTGCGCCCGATCGAACGGCGTTCGGCGCGTAATCCAGTGGACGACCAGTGCTGCGGCCAGGACCAGACCAACGCATCCCGGCAGGTTGCAGATCCGGCGGCGAGACGTCATTGGATAATCCCCTGATCCGGTTCGGGACGCGTTTCACACGCCATTCGCGGCACGCAGCGAAATCTTTGCCGACTCTGACAAACACGAATCTTTGACTTCACCCCTTGACATCGTATCCAGCATTTGTATCATTGAGTTAATACAAGTGAATTACGGCCTCGACGCCCCGAACCACTCCCGTGCAGATCCACATCTCCGCCAACGACGGCATCCCGATCTACCTGCAGATCGTCAACCAGGTCAAGTATCTGGTCGCTTCCGGCCGTCTCACTGCCGGCGAGGAGCTTCCCCCGATCCGTATCCTTGCCGAGCAACTCCTGATCAACCCCAACACCGTCGCCCGCGCCTACCGCGAACTGGAAACCGCCGGCCTCGTCGAAAAACGCCGCACCGCGGGCACATACGTCTCCGACCAGGGTTCCCCTCTCGCCCGTCGCGAGCGGATCAGAATTCTCTCCGAACGCGTCGATGCCCTGCTCGCCGAGGCCGGGCAGATGAACATCGACTTCGACGAACTCACGAAACTCCTGCAGCAGCGGCACGCCGCGATGCAACCCGCCTCGACCACGGAGTAAGCCCATGCCCGACGCGTTTCCC
>CAZWGW010000284.1:0-8297 GCA_964633565.1 uncultured Planctomycetaceae bacterium | reverse complement strand
ACACGGCCGGTCGAAAATGCGGACGTGCCCTGGAGGTCGCCGGAGCCGAAGGCGATTCAAGTTTCGTCTGGGACCAGCAGGTTGAAACAACCTATAACGCGTCCACACGCAGTGGTCGCATTAACCGGACGCCCGAACGCGCCGTCGGCTCCTACCGGATCCAGTATCAGGAACTGTATGCAGGCACGGCCGAATACCCGTACAGCCGGTGGTTTCGCGAACGAGGTCTTGAACGTGCGCAGGTTCGTGAGCACAACGGATTGATTCATCTGTCAACTCCGACCGCGATGGACCTGTCCGTCAACTATCACAACCTCGACCTGGAAATCATCCTCGATCCTGCACGCGGTTACCTGCCGGTCCGGATTGAGAACCACGCTCAGCGTCAGGACGGCAAGCTGCATGCCTTCCGGATGTGGGAAATCGAGGTCGGGAAAGTTGCGCCCGGTTTGTGGGCGCCCGTGGGCGCGGTGAAGACGCTGTTTGAGTCCAATCCGGCCTCGCCGCTTGCGGGTCAGCTGCTGGGAACCGACGAGATTGCACTGCAACTGGAGCGGTCACGATTCAACGTTCCACTCGATGAAGACCTGTTCGTCCTTGAGCATCCGCAGGGCACCGAAGTCAAGGACCGAGTCAACGGGACGACATACTTTGTGGGAGCGGACGACCGTGACAAGTATCTGGCATGGCTTGCGCTCAAGGGAAGAATGGGGATTGAGTCGCTGAAAGCGGCACGGGCGAGGAAGCCCTACGCGGAGCGACCAGATTCCCTCGAATGGCTTCTTCTCGCGGTCCACGGCATCCTTGTGGTCGTCCTGGTCGTCGCGTGGTGTTCGAAATGGCGCCGCGGTTGGCGCGCCGCCGCACGATGATGTCCCGGCCTGGCTGGCCCAGGTGTCAGATGCACATCCCCTGCCCCTATGCATCAACCATTCTGCTTGCGACGGCATTGCACGTCGCCGCGGCCGAAGAACGCGCAATGCCCGAATCACCTGCTCCCGTCGCGGCGCCTGGTGGATATTCCGCCTGCGGGGTCGACAGTCTCTATACCTCATGCCAGATACTCGGCGTCGAAACATCCGTCAGCCAGGTGGAGACACTGTTGAGTCCCGATGCCAACGGCATGACGTCGTTCTCGGACCTGGAGAGAGCAAGCCGCCAATTGGGGTTATGGCCATGCGCCATTCAGATCTCACGTGACCAACTGGACATGGTTCCGTCTCCTTCGATACTGCACGTGCACAATCCCGGCAGTCCGAATCAAGGCGATCACTTCGTCGTCTACCTGGGACTGACCCGCAACGGGGGTGTCGCGTGGCTGGACCCGCCGGCCCAACCGGAGGAAATTTCCGGCGAGAATTTTGACCGGGTTGCGACCGGCAAAGTACTCGCATTGTGCAGGTCAAGGTCGGATGTCGACGCCCTGCGGGCCCGGCTGAAACGGGCGAATGCGACCAGCGCCTCACTCTGGCAGCGACCGTTATTCTGGTCTGCGTCGGCACTGATTTCGGTTGTGATCTTCAGCGTCTTTCGGCCGCGCGTCAAGGCGCCGGCCGGTCAGGGAGCATGAGCGCGCCATGCGAGTTCTGATGGGAACAAGCGTCCTGCTGATGGCTGCCGGCTGCACGGACCGTCACCCCCCGCCAAAGCTGATCGTCAGCTCGAACACAGTTCTTCCCGAAGCCATTCCTTACGGCGGAAAGGACATCGAGCTTCCGATTGCCAACCACGGAATTGGCGAACTGCGCATTGCGCAGGTAACGACTTCCTGTAGCTGTGCGGCAGCGGCCGGAACTGAGAAAATTCAACCGGGCGGGAACGGCAAGTTGACCGTGAGACTGCAAAAGGCGCGTCCGGGTGTCAATTCTGCCCGACTGCTCGTGCATTCGAATGACCCTCAGAGCCCTCATGAAGTGTTTCTGGCCTGGTATGGGGCCTCCATTCCAGCGCTTGACCCACCAGTGATCACTATCAGTGATGCACCGGTGGGTGCCCGGATCCTTCGCAAGTTTCGAGTCACCTACGCCAGTGGAGATCGTGAATTTCCGGTCGAAGTCCGGTCACAGGACGTCGAGCTCGCGGGGTTTACGGTCAAACGCATCGAATCGCGTCCGATATTCAGTTACGGGACGCCCGCGATGAATCGAAAGAGTGTGATCGGCGCGGAACTTTTTGAATTGAGCGGAAGCCTGCCGCTCGAACCCGGGACCATCGAAGGAGTCTGTACGGTGGTCATTCGTCAGGCAGGACAGGACTTCTCCTTGCCATTGCCGATTCGCATCGATGTTCTGCCGACGTTCAGTCACCGGGGTTCCCTCGCCTTCTCGCTCACGCCGTCCGAGTCGATGGTCGGATTGCACCGGTCGATCCTGCTGCTGGCGGCCGGTGCCACGCGTGCGCCCACGGTCCTTGAAGCGCCTGACTTCATCGCGTGTCGAATTCAGGACGTGACCTCCACAGCAGGAGCATCCGCGAACGTTGATGTTCGGCGTTTCCTGCTCGATGTGACGTTCACAGGCTCCAGCCCGGGCGACGAGTTCGCCGGGGAAGTCGTGCTGCATGTCGGCGACCTGGACGCAGAACCGCATTCAATTCCCGTGACAGTCCGACGCATCAGGCAGGTTGCCGCCAGGTAAGGGGCAAGATGCCGTATTTCCGACGACGAATTCCGGAAGTGTTGGTCACATGCGCAGTGATGTGCATGCCGGGATGCACCGACCAGCGCACCGGCCAATCGCTCTCAGAGGTCCGTACGGAGAAACCGGGTGCCGCGCGCCGGTCCGCCGCAGGTCTGGCAGAAAGTGTGGAGGCGGCACTCAGCGCAGCCGTTGATGCGCAGACTTACTCCACGCATCGTAATACTCCATGGGAGATCGTGCACCTGGCATTGGGGTTGGGCGAAGCGGCTGTGCTGCTGGATGAGTCGGCACTGGAGCGCAGGACAATTTCCGCGATCGATTACTTTCGGCAGGGCGGTCCGTATGTCTCTGATTTCATCTATGCCAGGACCGGCGATCGAGTCCGGATGAAACGGAGCGTGCATTTGGGCGACATCGAACGTCATCCCAATCAATTCCTGGCCTATTTCGCGCAACTGGAGATTCCTCCCGACATGGAAATGCACGCAGGCCCGGAGACGTTCCAGGTGTCCGACATGGTCAATACGGCCATCAAGTCCTACGACCCCGCGGCTGAATCCACATTTACGCTGATGGCGCTTGCCGCGTATGGACCCACGGACTCCCCGTGGGTGAACGAGTTCGGTCAGACGTTCGACCTGGAGTCGCTCGTGCACGCCGAATTGACGACGGACGGAGGTCCCCTCCCCTGCGGGGGCGCACATCGGATGTTTGCACTCGCCACCGCCCTGCGGCGCGCCCAGGCGACTTCCGCGCCGGATAGTGAGACCTGGAGGCGGTGCCGGCAATCGATTGGCCAGGAAATCGTGCGCGTCCAATCGAGCCAGGCAGACGACGGCAGCTTGAGTTTTTCCACCCCAACAGACTCGAATGATCGTCTCACGATCGACGAGCGGAAGATGCACGCGTCGGGGCACACACTGGAATGGTTGCTGGTCGCGCTGGATGATTCGGAGTTCGATGAGGCCTGGTTGCAGCACGCCGTCCGGTTCTTATGCGCGTCGGTGCACGATGCCGCGAGTCATCCGCCGAATCCCTCGACCTGGTTTCACGCCGTCCACGCGTTGCGGATGTATCAGAACCGCACCGGCGGGCAGGGCCGTTCGCCGGAGCGACCGTAGACTGCGCCGCAAGTGAATCCGGGCTCCTCAGTGCGGCGCACCCGCCTCGAGCACGGCGTCACCAGGCCGACAAGTCCCACAGCTTCACGACGCCGGAACTGTCGACCGTGGCGAGCACTCGACCGTCGCCGGAGACGGCCACCGCCCGTGTCCTCCCGGCATTAAAGCCACGCGCAACGGCGAGCCTGGAGTCCCCGGCAGCGTCGATGCCGACGAACAGGACGGGCATCCGCGCGGCGGCCACGACGAACTGGCTCTTGCCTGCCAATCCCGCAACATCCGACACGTGACCACCGGAGATTGGAAACTGCAGTGTCTCAACCGTGGTCGCAGACTCCCTGTCGACCAGGACGATACCCCCGTTGAGCTGACCATTCGAGTCGAGAATTCCTCCAGCAGCAATCGTTGCTCCGTTGTCGAACACTGCCAGGCCATTGGGCAGCATCGCGTCGAGACGAATCGTCCGCTTGAGCCGGGCGCCATCAACGTCCCAGAAGCGAAGCGTTCGATCCCAGCCAATCGACACCAACTGGTTGCCCGCGGAAATGTGGGCGAGCGCCCGGACACGGGCTTCGTGCCCCCGCAACTCATCGACCAGCGCTCCGTCATGCAGTATGTCATGGATCGATATTGTGGCTCCTGCGCCCGATACGGCGACCGCGCCGCTCTCCCCCAGAAAGACAAGTGCGTCCACAGTCCGGTTCTGACCCTGGAATCGCGCGCACAGCCTTCCCGGTTCCCGCTCCCAGATACGGACAGTCCCGTCGCGGCACGCGGCGGCCAGAAACTGTGCGTCATGCGACCAGCAGATCGCCGTGACCGGGCTGTCCGCGATCTCGAACACTTGTTCAAGGTCTCCCGAAAGCGCGCTCCAGATTCGCACCTCTCCGCTCAGTTCGGCCGTGGCAGGCAGACGACCGGCGTTTGACGGTTGATCCCGATCCAGCCAATGACCCGTCGCGAGCCACTTGGCGTCCGCCGACAGGCACAACTTGCGGGCGCCGATCGTCTCTGCAAGGAGCGTTATCATCTCGCGCGGCCTGGGCCGGGTGAAATCCCCCCGCTGTGCTGCGACACCGGCCGGCACGTCGATCTCGCCCAGGTCATACTCGCGCCGCCCGGCATCGACCGTAATCGGCAGTATGCGCGTCGCCAGGTCCGTGCCGGTCACCGCGATTTCATATGATCCGGGCGGGACCAGAAATGAGAATGCCCGTTCCATCGAGACCGACACGGCAAGTTCGACGGGCCCCCCCTCAGTGAGTCGCACAAGTCGGGTGGTCGTTTCGCCGTGCGGATGGGCCAGGTCCGCGTCGAGCGGCCGCCGGAGCGCGCTCAGTTCCGTGCTGACGATGCTCCCACAGACTCGACCAGCGGGCTGCAGCCTCACTGGAACGGCTCCCGAAACACGTCGATCCACTTCGAAGACTGCCGCCAGCGCGCGATCAGGTTGGACCGCATAGAACCACCACTTCGTCCGGGTTTCCTTCGGGTCGAACCGGATCAGCAGCTCGCCTCGTTCATCAGTCGTGCACAGCGGTTGTCTCGTCGTGCCGCGCCGACCGGTGTACCATGCCGTGGGCCGATCCGATTCATACCGGACTGACGTCCCGATGTTTGCCCCGGTGACCGGTATGGCCGCGTCGTCGACGAACTGCAGCACGACATGCTGTTGTGGCCCAGCATCGTCGTTTGCCGTCGCTCGCAGGCCTGCGGTGATTGCCGCAACCGTGATGAATCGTGTCCATAACGACGGCGAATGAGCCACCGAACATACCTCCGCATCAAGTCCGGCGCTCTCGTGCGGCGCCATCGAATGATTAACCTTTCGGAAATCGTCTCTCACTCCCCCACCACCTCATTCCGCAGCACCCCCGCCCCCTCCAGTTCCACCTCGACCACGTCCCCCGGTCTGATCTCCGCCGTCTCACCCGGCGTCCCCGTGAAGATCAGGTCCCCCGGGTGCAGAGTCACGTGCCGGCTGAGAAAGCTGACCTGCGTCGCGACGTCGTGGATCATCCTGCTCGTCCGTTCCTTCTGTTTCACCTCGCCGTTGAGCCGCAACTCGAGCAGCAGGTCGTCGTAATTGACGCCGCTGACGATGAACGGCCCGCACGGCCCGAACGTGTCGCTCCCCTTGGCCCGCCACCACTGCACGTCCCCTTTCTGCCAGACGCGGGCGCTCACGTCATTCCCGCAGGTGACGCCGAACACGTAGTCGAGCGCTTCCTCTTTCGAGACGTTCTTCGCCGTCTTGCCGATGACGATGACCAGTTCCGCCTCGTAGTGCACGACGCCCGCGTCCGCCGGCAATTCGATCTTCGCGCCGGTCGGGATCAGGCATGAGGGGCTCTTGAAGAACGGCTGCGGGACCTGGAACCTGGCCGGCACTTCGCCGCTGCGGCGGACCTCCTCGGTGCTGGTCGTGGTCGTCGTCGTCTCCCCCGTCCGGCGGTCCGTCTTGACGGTGACGATCGTCGTAACCGTCGTGGTCACGGTATCCTCCCCCGCCAGGTGGCTCTCGTAGTTGCCGGCCATCGCCAGCACCTGCGTGGGGACCGTGGGGACGAGCAGTTCAACCTTTGCCAGCGCGTGCGTCCTGTCCGTCCGTTGCCACTGGCCGAACAGGTCGCCGGAGATCTCTCGCACGCTGTCGCCCTCGACGATGCCGTAGGCGACGTGGTCGCCGGTGCGGAAGCGACAATATCGGACCGGTTCAGCCGCGGCGAGCGGGACAGAGAGCGACAGGAGCAGCAAAGCGGCAAACGGAAAAGCGGAGTGAAGCATCACGGCGAGGTCCTCCGGCGCACAAATGGAGTGTTCGGTGCAATCAGGGGGTTGATCGTACGCACCTCCCGTGGAGGGAGCAACGTCCGACGGCGAGATGTACCGGAGAGATTATTTCGGATGGCGTGCGACCCAGGCCCGGATCGCCGGGAGTACGACTGTCGCAAAACGGTTCATCCGCACCTCTCCCAACTCGAAGGCGCCGCCACTGCTAACGAATTCGAACATTTCGCGAAAAGCGTCACGGTGCTCGTTCGCCATATAATGCTCACGCATTCGTTCGATCAATCTCTCACGGCAACTTTCGGGCAGCGTGGTGACCACGCGGTCGACGTTGTCGGGGGTCAATACGTCCAGCGCAACATTCGTGACTTCCTCACCGGTGACGATACCCGCATGATACCTCTCGATTGCGCGACAAAGCCTGGCTTCGACAAGCTCGTCCGGAGCAACCGGTCGCGGTGGCTGTAAATCCATCGGACTCTCTCCTACTCAGATCGCTCCCGACTCGCATTGCGCCAGCAGGCGCACCGCTTACGGAATTGTCCATCCGCATCTCACGGGATTCACATGAGGTCAAGACTTGGCTCGTTCTCGCCGTTCGTCCTCAAGCAGCCGGATTCTCTCACTCAAACCCGTCATATCGGAACACTCCCACAGTCCGCACAGCGGAAGAAAGACGGCCAACATGACCACGAACAGGCCACGAGTACCGAAATCCAGCAGCAGGTAAGCCGGCAGCCACACGACAGCGCCGATGATCCCGGCGACGGCAACTCGTATCAACAAGTTGCCGAGGAGCATGGCGATTGTCAGGAGAATGACTTTCACTGTCACCGTCATTTTCAGGCCAGTCAATTACCCTACGCTCGCAACCCCTCCAGTGCCTCCCCGAACCTCCCGATCAACTCCTCCGCTCCCTCCATCCCCACCGCCACGCGCACCAGCCATCGCGACACGCCGCAGCGTTCGGCAAAGTCCAGCTCGTTGTAGTGCGCCAGGATCGTAAACGGGCACGCCAGCGTGTAACTGGTTCCAAGGTTGGGGCCCTTCGAGACACGCAGCGCATCGTAGAACCGGGTCGCATTGCGCGCACCGTCGTGAACTTCGACCGACAACAGCCCTCCGAAACCGCCCCCCGGACGCAGAAACGTCCGGTACAACTCTGGCGTGCGATATTTCGGATAATGGACCCGTGCCACCGCGGGATGAGCAGCCAGATAATCTGCGAGCCGCTCCGCCGTCGTATTGATCGCCGCCACTCGCTCGCGGAAGTCGGCAGAGTTTTCCGCCAGTTGAATCGCATCCTCGCTCCAGAGCAGGTCCTCCCACTCCTCGCGCAGCAGCGGCGCAAGCCGGTCGGCAAATCGGCCCTTGGGATTGAGCACCAGCACGCCCCCCATCGCGTCACCGCGACCGGAGAAGTATTTCGTCAGGCTCGACCAGGACACGTCGGCCACTGGCAGCACGTCGACGTTGACGAAACTTGCCACAGTGTCGTCCACCACCAGTGGGCAGCCGGCCTCATCGGCAAGCCGGCGCAGCGCGCGCAGATCGGGACTGGTGAGCAGCGGATTCGTCGGCAGCTCCGTGCAGATCGCACCGATCGGTTCGCGCCGGACCACAGCCTCCAGTTCGGCAAGTTCCGCGGCATCCCCCCTGGGAAAGAAATGGACGCCCGGCCCCTAGCCGTGCTTGACCTTCCGCCCGTCGACGGAGGGAAACCCGAACTGCTCCGTCTTGCGCCCCG
>CAZWGW010000283.1:0-8321 GCA_964633565.1 uncultured Planctomycetaceae bacterium | reverse complement strand
GAGGTCGTCGACGACCAGTTGCACGAGGTTGGCGTAGTCAGGCCGGGCCAGACGCGAGAGGAGTTCGCGGCGCTGGTCCGGGTTGAGGTTGTCCGTGACAAGCCACTCCAGCGCGGTCTCTTCGAAGCCGTTCAGCGTGTTGCCGTGACGGCCGAGCGCCTGCTGCTTATACCGCTCGCGTGCGATGGCCGCCGGATCGAGAGTGGTCGGCAGGTTCGGCTCGGCGTTCAGTTCTTCCTTGCGATGCGGATACTGAATGCCGAAGCGGTTGCGCAGATACTCCAGCGACTGCTGCGGGTTGCGGTCGTACGTGAGCAGGGCACGTCGCGTGCGGATTTCCCACACGCGGCCGGTCTCGCCGTGCCGCTGCACCCAGGGGCCGAGGAACCCGTCGACTTTCTCGAACTGCTCGGTGTTGAGCAGGTGGAGGCAGTTCCAGTAGTAATAGTCCTCCGTTCCCGGGATGAGCTGCTTGAGTGCGGCTTCGCGATCCTTGGCCAGCGCGAAATCCTCGACGAACTGAATCTCGCCCGCTCCGGCCGCCACGGTCCCCGCCAACAGGGCCACACCGCAAAACACCAGCCGCTTCATGGAAATCTCCCGGGTCGGAAAGGGAAACAGCGTCTCAGTTTAGTACCGGAAAGGTTATCACCGGCAGGGACGGATGAGCAGTCATTCGGACGTAAAAGCGGCGGAAGAGTTCCCCCAACTTCGCGCGAATGCCGGGTCCGCCGCACTTCTCGACAACGGGCGGATCGTGCGTTCCATAGGGGGAATCCGGACGGTAGCGGGAGCGGCGCGAAGGGGTTGCACCCGCAAAATCAGGTTTTCCCCGATAGCCGGCCAGATCCATTCGGATAGGATAAGCGTGGCTCGTTCGGAGCTGCACGATGAGCGTTGGCCCGCACTCGTCTGCAGAACTGGCGAGCCGCTTTCATGCGCCGACACTCGCTCGTGGTCGACGCCGATGCAACATTCGTCACTGGATCGGCGCCCAGCCTGAGTCGTGTGGCCTCTGCGGATCGTGCTCGAACCAGTGGATCTCCTCGACGTGCCACACGATCTTGTCCCCCGACCCGCGCAAAAGTGGCAACTCAGCGATGAATTCCGGCATCGTTGCGCCGCGCCTCAAACTGGATCAGGACTTCGGGTTCGTCCCGTACGCCAAGGCGAACTGTCGGCATGCGCGTAACGATATGCTGCGGCATGAGCCGCAGCGGCAGCGCCTCTCCTTTGACCTTCTCCGCGCCTTCGAATTTCCGCGCCAGTTTGCGTAATTGCGCGAGGTGCGCCATGGGCGTGTCTGGAAGATTGCCTCGACTCGATCCTAAGTCCGGCCGAATGCCGGCGTGTCGATCACGCGAACTGTACTGTGCGAATGTGATGTGGCCCGATGGACAGCACTGGGCGGCGGTGGCGTGAATTTGGGAAAAATGCAACGAATGCACGCATTTTGCTTGCTTTGATAATTTTGGCTGACCAAAATGAGCCACCCCGGTCAGACGAACAGTCGCGGACGGCTTTCGGGTTTTGTTGTCACACCGAATTCTAAATCTGTGCGAATTAGGAGTGATCATGACGAATCGCGGACTGGCAGGCCTTGTGATCGGATTCCTCTCACTGTTTGTGGCGGACCAAGTGCCGGGCGGTCCAATCTCGGGAGAACTCTTCTACACGAAATTCTCGGGCGCCCCGAACGTGAAGAAAGTGTCGTTCACGTATGACGGCAGCACCACGTTCTCGCTCGGAACGCCAGTCAGCATTGGCACAACGTTCGGTGCCGACGGAATCGCGGGCAATCCGCAGAACTCGGACCTGTTGATCGTAGGTGGTCAAGGTCCCCGCATGAACACGATCAGCATCAGCACCGGTGCCGCCACGGCATTCGCCAGCCCTGGCAGTATCTTTCACCTGGCAGTCACGGACCCGACCACGATCTTTGGATCGGGCATCCCCGGAGCGATGGCGCGTCACGGGATCAACCCGGACGGCTCATTGACCGCTGGGACGTTTATCCCGATCTCGGGCTCAGATACGGTGATTACGCAACTGATCAGTACGCCGGCCGGGTTCTTCTACACGAGTAGCGGAGCTGGCGGGTTCGGGAGTTATGGCAGCGTCGCGTTCAACACCGGTAATCCCAAGACCGCGACGGCGGCGACAACTTCGCGGATTCATACCGCTCTTCCAGCCGCTCATGGAGGAGTCTACGACCCGTTCAGCAATTCAGTGATTATCATGGGTGACGACCACGTCACGCAGATCAATCTCGCCGGCACGATTATCTCGAACCGCAATTTCCTGACGAGTCCGGTCGGGGGGGTCAATCCGGCGTTCGATCAGGGAGCAGTGGATGGAAATGGTCATCTGTTTGTCGCGAGCAATTCAGGGCATCTGTTGTTCATGGATTACTCCGCGACGGGCCTGACCGGCAATCTGTCAAACTTTGCCGCATTCCCATTTCTGGATACCAGCCTGGACGACATCGCTCCGCTCATTGGTCCTGGGGGTACCGCGAATCCGGTCCCGGAGCCGTCCAGCATTGTGTTGCTCGGCATGGGTGGTCTCGCTCTGTTCGGTAATGTCTGGCGGCGGAGGCGAGTCAACACGATGGTCTGCTGACTCCGGTCAGGTCGCTTCACCAGCAGGGCCGTATCAAAGTACGGCGCAACAGCTCTCCCGTGTTGGCGGTCGTCGACGACCACTCAGGCCGACGTACCGGAGGCACCAACGACGAAGTGGCTGCCGTGCAGGAGCGGCACAGCGCGCTGTTCAATCAGTTCCTGCCGCAGCGCACGCCGCTGCCGGGGGCGGCCAAGCGGCTGGAGTATCTCCGCACGGCGGGCGTGCCGCACGGTGACGGAGTGCTATGTCGTGGGCGACGCAGTATGAGACCTGCTCGCGGTGCGCCGGGCCGGGATGCTGAGCGTGGGATTGCTCAGCGGCGGGTACGGCGAGGACGAATTGAGCCGGGCGGGGGCGTTCCGGGTGTACCGGGACGCGCCGGAGTTGCACCGGGCATTGGATGAACTCGGTGTCCTGCCGTAGCCGACGCACGCACGTCCGTGCTTCGTGCGAGATGCGGCCTGGGGCGAAAACAGTTGAATTGACGACGCACCTGCGACATGCTGACGGCACGCCCTTGTCAAACAAGGATTCCACATGCCCAGGCACACGACGCGGCGTGAGTTCCTCAACAGATTGGTCGGCGGGACCGCAGTGGCGTGCGCGTGGCCGTCTGCCCTCGCGGGGGGCCTGTTCGGTGCGGATGTGGTCGCTCCCGACGGCGTTCCGGCTCTGACGACCATCTCCGGCCGACCTCGTGAGCGCGGTCTCGCCTATGGCGCACAGTTTCGCGACGGCATCGGCCGATTTCTCGATCGCGAGATCTATGGCGCGTTCCTGGACAGGCCGGCAACCCGGAGGGAGATGCTGGATTACGCGGCCGCGTGCGCGAGCGTCGTGCAGGAGTATTGTCCCATCGTATTTGAAGAAGTCGGCGGCGTTGCGGCAGGCGCCGGAGTCCTGCCGGAGGAGATTGTGCTGCTGTCGCTTCACGAGGAGCTGTATCATCGCGGCCCGCTGCCGGGAGCGGCCGCTGCAGGTCGCACGGCCTCATCAACCGGCGAACCCGATGCAGGCCATGGCCATTGTACCGCCGTCGCAGTCGGACCGCCGCAGACCGTCGACGGCGCGACATACGTCGGCCAGACCTGGGACTGGATGCAGAGCGTGTGCGGCCTGTCGGCCGTCGTGGAATGGCGGCGTGACGAAGGACCGAGCGTCCTCGCATACGGGTTCCCGGGACTGTGGACCGGGGCCGGCATGAATTCGGCCGGCGTCGCTCTGTGCTGGACCAGCGCCAATCTCGACAAGAAGGGCCTCCCGCCGCGGGTCGGCGTCCCCAGCTATCTGCTGATCGCCCATCTGCTGTATCAGGACAGCCTGGACGCCTCGTTGGAGCAGACCCGACTCGATCGGCACGCCGGCTGGTTCACATTTGTGATGGGAGACGGGGCAGGGCGACTGGCGAGCGTCGAGGGGTCGACGGCAGGTGTTGCCGTGGAAGAGTTGACGGGACAGCTCGTGCGCGTGGGCTATGGGACGCGGAAGATGACGGCGACCGCCGACGGCCAGGACGTCCTCCGGCACCCGCGCTGCCAGAAAATGTCCGATCACATTGACGCGGCGTCCGGCTCGATCGACCAGCGCTGGTTGCGGAGCACGTTTGAGGACCCGGCGTGTGAGATTTCGGTCGGCAAGTCGACGATCGACATGCTCACGTTCGACACGACGCGCAAGGTGGCCTGTCTCAGTCGCGGGCCGGCGTATGGCACGGACTGGCGCGAGTTCCGATTCTCGAATGCCCCGCCGGCAGTTGACGAACCATGATGTGGTGGCACAGATGATCCGCGGCGTTCACACGATGTTCTACTCGTCCGAGGCCGAGGCGCTGCGGGCGTTCCTTCGGGACAAGCTCGGATTCCCATGCAGCGACGTCGGCGACGGCTGGCTGATCTTCGACCTGCCGGAGGCCGACATGGGCTGCCACCCGGCCGACGACGTCGACGGCGGACGGTCCGGCACGCACGCAATCTCGTTTTACTGCGACGACATCGAGCGGACGGTGGCCGATCTCAGGGAACGCGGAGTCGAGTTCACGGCACCGATTGAAGACCACGGATATGGGCTGGTGACGTTTTTCAGGGTGCCGGGGGACTTTGAGGTGCAGTTGTATGAGCCGAAGTACATCAAGCGCTCACTCGCAAATCCAGAATGAGCGCCGCACAGGCGCCTGAGTCGTACCAACCGTGACGTTTCACAGGGCGAACCGATGGGATGTGCGATTTCCTGGATTGGGGTCCATACAACGGACCCGCTTGCCGTCCAAACCGCATTCGGGTTGCACGGGACAGGAGAGTTTGTCACCACGCCGGGTGGGGAGTCACCGGTGTGCGGTGTGATGATGCCCCAGGGCTGGTACATCATTGAGGCCAACGACTGCGTGTTCGCAAGTAGCCATGAGGCAGTGATGAAACGGCTCAGTATCACCGCGGACGTTGTGACGTGCGCCGTGGAAGAGCATCAGATGTTCTCGATGGCGGAGGCCTGGTGCGGCGGGAAGATGGCGTGGCATGTCTGGCATGATGCGTCGTACCGGGGAGTCTGGCATCTGGAGGTGGAAGGGCAACCCCCCGGACAATTCTCGCAGATACGCGCCCAATGTGAGGAGGATCAGCGCAAAGATCAGCGTGATGAATGGGCCGCCGATCACCTGTTCGAGGTTCCGGTCATGCTCGCCGTATCGATAACGGGATACGAATACTGTGGTGACTTGCCCGAACAACTTGGTGAACGCCCGTTCGAGGTATTGGCACCATTGGCGAATCGGCCGTGGTGGCAGCGACTGTTCTGACCCGCAAGGATGATGACAGGAAGATTGCCGACAGGAAGATTTGCCAACCGCAACGCTGGTTGGATCTTTCTGTCAATGATTTTCCTGTCATCATGCCGACATTCGTGATGCAAACCCGAAGTTTGGCGGCTAGTCCTGTCCTGGTTGAACACATCCCGTCCGGCACCGTATTCTGACGACTGAACCAAAGTCAAAACCGATTGAGGTTGCGCGATGAACTCTACCGTCCGATTTGCCTTCCCGCTCGTCGTTGCGTCGCTGTGCCTGCTGTCGGCGTTTGCCGCGGCCCCCGCCAAGGTCGATGACACGGCCCCCGTCGCGGACATCGTGCTGGAAATCGACGGGAAGATCGCCCTGCTGGAAAAGCTGCTGTCGTCGGATGAGAAGTACGCAGCGGCCAAAGACAAGGACATCATCCAGTCATTCGGCGTACTGGTCTGCATGGGTCAGGCGCTGGCGGAGCACACCGGCCACGCCGAGGCGAAGTTCTCCGGCCCGGCGCTGCGCGAGGCGGCGCTCGGATTCAAGGCCGAGGGCGGCATTGCCGAAGCGCGAGCAGCGCTGGAAGCGGTCAAGGCGGCCCGGGCGGGAGGGGGCAAGACCGACGCACCCGCCGAGCGCGACTGGGACAAGCTCGTCGACATGCATGACATGATGGAGGAAATCAACGCGCGCAACGCCAAGCTCGTGCCAATCTTCCGCCGACCTCGCGGGCGGCCGGAGGAGGCGGCGCATGCGTCGACGATCGCCATCCTCGCCCTGGCCATGGAGGCGGACACCAGCACCGTGTCCGGCGACGCGAACGTCGCCCTGTGGCAGAAGTTGTCGCGCGAATACCGGGAGAAAATGGCCGCGGTTGCCACGGCCGTCCGCGCCAAGGATGGCAAGACCGCCCGCGAACACTTCGACCGCGCCAATGAGATCTGCGATCAGTGCCACGAAAAGCTCCGCGACGCGGAGTAGTCGCTTCGCGAAGGTAACCGCGCAAATCCTCGAAACGCTTCCAACAGGCGCAGACCCGGAAACGTAACACTCGCGGGTTCCGGTCAAGATCCAATCGGGAGTCATCATGCGCGAGCGGAAGGCGGACAGCCGATTCCTTCAGACCGAGGCGACCGCTTCTCGATCCCGGCCGGCGTTCACGCTCATCGAATTGCTGGTCGTCATTGCCATCATTGCCCTCCTGATCGCGATGCTGCTGCCGGCGGTCCAGCAGGTGCGCGAAGCGGCCCGTCGCACGCAGTGCAACAAGAACCTGTTTCAGATCGGGCTGGCGTTGCAGAACTATCATCAGGCGCACGAATCACTGCCGCCGGGCAGCCTGAATGAGGCGGGGCCGATCCGGAACGAGCCGCAGGGCTACCACCACAACTGGATTGTCTGCCTGCTGCCGTACCTCGATGAACGGCCGATTTACAGCCGCATCGATCCTGCCGCCGGGATTTACGAGGCGGCGAACGCGGCCGCGAGACAGGCGTCGGTGCCGCTGCTTTTTTGCCCGTCGGACCCGGCCGCGCGTCAGTCGGCCCGTGCCGACGACGTGCCGGTGGCGCTGACCAGCTACGCCGGCGTGCATCATCCGCTGGAAGCCCCGATCGACGTCACGAATCACGGTGTGCTGTTCCTCAACAGCCGCGTGCGGTTTGCCGACGTTCCGGACGGAGTTTCGCATACCGTCTTTGTCGGTGAAATCAAGCGTTCGGAATCGGATCTGGGGTGGGCGTCGGGCACCCGGGCCAGTCTGCGCAACGGGGGCATGGCCCTCAATCGCACGCCGGGGGGGAGCCGGTACTACAACGATCCGGCGGCACACGGCGATCCATCCGAAGAGTGGCTCCAGCAGATGGCCGCCACAAAGTTCGACGACCGCGTCGATGCCGGGTCGCGGGCTGATGCCGCGCTCCTGGTCGGCGGGTTTGGCTCCCACCATCCGGGCGGATCGCATTTCGCGATGGGGGATGGATCGGTCAGATTTGTGAGCGAAAATATCAATCGGGACACGCTGCAGCAATTGCTCGACCGGGCGGACGGGGCGGTCCAGGTGGAATTCTGAGCCTCGTTTCCGCGAACTTGCGCGGGTCCGCAGCGCCGGTTCTTTCGACGGTGCCGGTTCCACCGATTGGACCAGATGCAGGACTTGTTTTCCCGCAGGAATGCCGGGTTTGGAGGGCAGTGACGCAAGATGCGTCAATTCCGCGGCGTATACCTTTGAAGCACCGTCTGCCGTTGGTTGCCATGGGCGGCAACTGCGACAGGCGGCGCGAGTCCATACCGGCCCGTCGGTCATTCCCATGCAATTCTGCGACCGATGCGGAGAGGTGGAAAGGGCGGGACCATGAGTTCGCCGGAATCCTGCATCAACGTCAGCGAACACGTTCTGGACCTGGATGACGCGCCGGCTGTGGCATGGCTCCTGGCCGGCTGCCTCGGCGAGCGCGACCCCTTGTGCCGCGTACAGGTCAATGCGTCGCCGTTCCGCGTCGGCCGCAGCCCCGGGATGGACCTGGCGCTTAAATCACGGCTGGTGTCGAAGTCGCACGCGTTCCTGATCACCGGCGGCGACGACCTGTTCGTGCGGGACCTGAACAGCACGAACGGCACGTTCGTCAACGGCAAGCGGATTGCCAATGACACACCCGTCGGTGAAGGAGACCTGCTGCAGTTTGCCGATACCGAGTTCCGCCTGGAACGGATCACCGCGGACTGGGGGGAACGGACATCCGTCACGGGGATCGGCAGCGAGTCGTGGGTGCTGTCGAACTTCGACGAGCTGATCCGGAGCGGCGGCGTGTTCGCGGTCTTCCAGCCGATCGTGTCGCTGAGCACGTCGCACACCCTCGGTTACGAAGCCCTGGCCCGCAGCAACATTCCCGGAGTCGCCAGCGCCGGCGAGATGTCCGGCGTC
>CAZWGW010000282.1:7702-8338 GCA_964633565.1 uncultured Planctomycetaceae bacterium | reverse complement strand
CCAGGGTCGAAGTCACGGTCGTGGATGCCGCGAACGGCGTCGGCGTCCCCAACGTCGATCTGTGGCACGAGGCCGAATATCCGCAGCCGGACGGCCGTCCACCGCTTCGACAGCGCGCGATCTACTCCTTCCGCAGTTGGGAAGTCGAGACACGGATTTCACACGTCAATCGCCCACGGACCGACGCCAACGGTCTTTTGTGGGCCGTCTTTCCTGCCGGGAAGCACAGGATCGGAGTCGGCCTGGATTCATTTCCTCAAGGCTCCCGCGTCGTCGAATCCGACGGCCAGGAAATCGACTGCACAGCAGGTGAAACCGTCAAGGTGACATTCCATTTGCGGCCCCGATAGATCCCGCGCCGCAGTTCAGGCAGCGCCTCACGGTTTCGCGCCTCTCCGAGTGGCCCCCCAAGCCCGCCGATGGCATCGGCGGGTCCCGGGCATTCCCAATCCGGCCTAGTCTGCTATCTTCCGAGGCATCCCTCGCTTGTCCTTAAACGACACCAGGAGACCGCCCCATGCGCCCGGAGGAGTTCACCCACGCCCCCGCTCACCCGATCCCCCGCCGCTCGTTCCTGCAGGGCGCCGCTCTGGCCGTGCCAGCGCCTGAAAGTTTGAAGCTCAAGGACCGCAAGGA
>CAZWGW010000282.1:0-7692 GCA_964633565.1 uncultured Planctomycetaceae bacterium | reverse complement strand
CCGTGGCGAGCACACGCGCCAGCGCTCAGGACGCACCACCGGTACCAGGTTACCCGCGCGTCATCACCCGGCAGGTCAATCCCGACAACATCGAGTTCGCGTTCCCCACGCTCAGCAGCTTTCTGACGCCGAACGAACAGTTTTACATCCGCTCGCATTTCAACGTCCCGAAGTTGACGGCCGCCGAATGGAAAGTCCGCGTCGAGGGGCATGTCGACCGGCCGTTTGAGATGGGGTTTGACGAGTTGCGGCGGCTCGAATCGCGGACGATGACGGCCCTGCTCGAATGCGCCGGCAACGGCCGCGTCTTTCTGCAACCATTGCAGGCCGGGCTGCGCTGGGAGCAGGGGGGTGTGAGCAATGCCGAATGGACCGGCGTGCCGCTGTCGTCGCTCCTCGACCGGGCGGGCATCCGCAGCGGAGCGGTGGAGGTGATCCTTGAAGGCTACGACACGGGGCGAGTCGGACTGCCCAGCCCTTCGAGCGCCGGGGAAATCTCATTCGCCCGCAGCCTGCCGCTGGAAAAGGCCAGGAGCGCCGACGTGCTCCTGGCATGGAAAATGAACGGCGAAGAATTGACGCCGCACCACGGATTTCCGGTGCGGGTGGTCGTGCCGGGCTGGTACGGCATGGCGTCGATCAAGTGGCTGAAGCGGATCGTCGTCACTGACCACTCTTACCGCGGTTATTTTCAGACGTTCGCCTACACGACCTGGGCACGCCCGATCGAAGGGCTGCCGACCCTCGTCGCCGTTGGAGAGCTGGACGTCAAATCGCAGATCGCCCGGCCGGCGGCGCAGGAGATTGTTCCGGCCGGCGCGAGTTGCCGCATCTTCGGGGCCGCGTGGGCGGGCGAGCCGGAGATTACGCGCGTCGACGTCAGCACCGACGGCGGCCAGTCGTGGAAGGCGGCGACGCTCGACGAGAAGTCGGTTCCCAATGGATGGCGATTCTTCCACTTCGACTGGCAGACGCCGCGGACGGCCGGCTCACACGTCCTGATGTCGCGAGCCACCGACGCGCGCGGCCGCACGCAGCCGATGCAGCATGACCCCGATCGCCGCGACGCGATGATCACGTTCGTACAGCCGATCGAAGTGCACGTCCGCGGCTGACACTGCGTGACGAGGTGTCACCGAATTCGCGTGGAATCCGGGTCATGGGTGTATGTGCCGCCTGCTTCGACGCCGGAATTCTACGCGAATTCGGCTACGTGCCGAGGTAGCGTTTGTCGATCTTTGCGGCGACGGTCCCGATGCCGTAGTAACCGACGGAGATCCGCCCGACGTGCGTGAGCAGGTCGTAGGCCCGCCAGCGGTTCCAGCCATAGTCGGCTTCCATCCACAGGATCAGCCGCGCGTAGGCTTCGGCGATCGAGCGCTCCATGGGGCAGCCGGTGGCGACGGCCATGATCTCGGTATCGGTCTCGATCCGCGGGCCTGCCAGCGTCAATCCGTGGACGACGTCGACAGTAATCGTCGACTCGGAGGCCATCTCGAGCCCGGTCGCCGAAAGCTCACCGTGCCCCATCGCCGCATGGGCGTCGCCGAGGTAGAGGTAGCCGCCATCGACGAACACGGGCAGGAGGATGCGGCTGTCGGGGCGAACCTCGATCAGATCGAGATTGCCGCCATGCGGCCCCGCCGGCAGCGTCGAGGGGACGCCCCAGTCGGGCGCGGTACCGATGCAGCCGAGCATGGGGGCGTAGGGAATCGTGACGTCGTCGCTCCAGTAGATCGTATCGCCCCGGATGGGGCAGACATGCGCGCCGTGCGGCACATCGGTCCCGAGCCATTCGCCGAGTTGTTTCGGTGCACCGGTGTACGTGGCGCATTGGCCGTCGCGGGGCTGGATCTCGTGAATCGTCACCGCCAGCGCGTCGCCCCGTTTGGCGCCTTCCACCCGGATCGGTCCGGCCACGGGATTGCTGAACGGCACGGCGGTTTTGTCCCGGCGGTCTCCCGGCTGGCGGATTTGTCCTGACAGGGCGTCTTCCGCTTCGACGATAATCGTCTCACCCGATGCGATGCGGGCGCGCGGCTCCAGGTGGCGGCTGAATTCGTAGACGAGCGGCTGTGCGGCGACACGTTGCATGTGACTTCTCCCGTTCTCTCCAGGGCACGTGTGCCACGGCCGTGCCGGCCGTGCAAGCCACACGCGACCGTCACAACCCGTTTTGACTTCACGCGAATTGCCGGTTACAACAACCGTTGAGTACGGGATATCTCACCGCCCCGCAAGAGTCGACCACAGGGAGCAGCGCATGGCGAAGTCGCTCAAGATCGTGCCGCAGAAGTGCACCGGCTGCATACAGTGTGAGCTGGCCTGCAGTTGGGTGCAGACGGGGACGTTTCAACCCTCGCGCAGCGTGATCCGCGTCAACGTGTTCGACGAAGAAGCCAGCTACGCGCCCTACACCTGCCTGCAGTGCGACGAGGCGTGGTGCATGAACGCCTGCCCGGTGAACGCGATCGCCGTCGATCCGAACTCGCAGGCGAAGGTCGTAATCGACTCGCTGTGCATCGGCTGCCACCTGTGCACGATCGCCTGCCCGTTCGGCACGGTGTTCACACTGCCGCAGACTGACAAGGCATCGAAGTGCAACCTGTGCGGCGGTGAGCCGGCCTGCGCCACCGCCTGCCCGACGGCGGCGATCGAGTTTGTGGAGCTGGCCGCCGGCGGTGAGTGGTTCGACGGCTGGGGGGAGCGCGTGCAGGAGAAGTACCTCGCGGCCGCGGCCGAGTGAACGGTTGAGACTTCCGAGGATCGACGAAAATGACAATCACCACAACCCCGGCGCTTGAACAAGCGATCCAGCGCCAGATGGCTAGTGGCCGCTACGCGTCCGAGATCGACGTGCTGGAAGCGGCGCTGCGGGCGCTCGCACATCGAGACGAGGTGCGCGCGGAACTCTTCGCCGATATCAAGGAATCGCTGGCAGACGAACAAGCGGGCCGGACGCACTCACTTCAGGAGGTCGATGCGGAGTTCCGGACACAATACCCATCACTCCGAAACCGATGACAGCAAGTCGGCGGCGGAAGGATGTTCGCACCACGACCACGGCCAAGCGGCACCTGCACGAAAAGTACCGCTGGCTGCAAGAGCACGTCTCTCAACGTGAGGCTGACCGATGGTATGATGGCCTATTGCGAGCCTTGGAGAAACTGGGGCACAATCCCGAGCGATTCACGGTCATTCACGAAGAGGGCGAATTCGGAGTCCAATTACGCGAGATGCTCTATGGAAGCGGGCGACGAAAGACGCATCGAATCATTTTCGCCATACGGCCGGAGGCCGTCATCGTGCATGCCATTCGTCACGTGGCCGAGGACGAATTGAGCCCCGACGATCTCTGAGCCCGACGTTTCACGACAAGTCAGACAGGAGTTCTGAGATGACAGGCAACGGACACGGCGGCTGGACGGGACAACTCCTGCGGGTCGATCTCACCGCCGGCCGCTGGTCGGTCGAGGAACTCAATGAGGACTGGGCCCGCGAGTACATTGGCGGCCGCGGACTGGCGGCGCGGTATCTGTACGAGGAGCTTGATCCGAAGGTCGATCCGCTCGCGCCCGAGAACAAGCTGATCTTCGCCACCGGCCCGCTCACCGGCACCCCCGCGCCGTGCGGCGCGCGGTACATGGTCGTCACCAAGGGGGCGCTGACGAACGCCATCACCACGTCGAACTCCGGCGGGCACTGGGGGCCGGAACTGAAGTTCGCCGGCTACGACTTGGTCATACTCGAAGGGCGCTCGCCGAAGCCGTGCTACCTCTTCATCTACGACGACCAGGTCGAGATCCGCGACGCCTCCGCGTGGTGGGGGAAAGGGGTCTTCGAAACCGAGGACGGCCTGCGAGAAGAGTGCGGCATTCCGGGCCTCAAGATCGCCAGCATCGGCCCGGCCGGCGAAAACCTCGTCAAGTTCGCCTGCATCATGAACGACAAGCACCGCGCGGCCGGGCGGAGCGGCGTCGGCACCGTAATGGGCTCGAAGAACCTCAAGGCGATCGCCGTCCGCGGCACCGGCGGCGTCAAGGTGGCCGACCCCGCCGGATTCATGAAGGCCGTCTGGGGCATGCGCGCGAAGATGAAGGACAACCCGGGTCGCAAGGCGTTCGCCGACTACGGCACGGCGTCGACGATCGACATGACGCAGGCGTTCGGCGGCCTGCCGACGCGAAATTTTTCGGCCGGGCAGTTCGAGGAATTCGAGAACATCAACGGGGCCACGATCAAGGACACGCGGCTCGTCGCCAACAAGGCCTGCTTCGCCTGCACGATTGCCTGCGGCCGGGTCTGCACGCTCGGCGAAGGGTCGGACAAGTACATGGTCAACATGCACCACCGCAACTGGCACGTCGCCGGCGAAGGGCCGGAATACGAAGCGGCCTGGGCGCTCGGGGCCGACACGGGCGTCGGCAACCTCGATGCCGTGCTGATGGCCAACTGGCTCTGCAATGATCTGGGGATGGACCCGATCTCAATGGGATCGACGCTGGCGAGCGCGATGGAGCTGTACGAACGGGGGATCGTGACGGACAAGATGGTCGAGATGCCGCTCAAGTTCGGCTCCGGCGAGGCGCTCGTGCGGATGGTCGAGGCGACGGCTTACCGGGAGGGCTTCGGTAACGAACTGGCCGAAGGGGCCAGGCGGATGGGGGAGAAGTTCAAACATCCGGAGGTGTTCATGGGGTCGAAGGGGCAGGAGTTCCCGGCGTACGACCCGCGCGGCTTTCAGGGGATGGGGGTCGCCTATGCGACCTGTAATCGAGGCGCATGCCACCTCCGCGCCTGGAGCCCGGCCGTCGAAAGCACCGGCGTGATGGACCCGCACACGACGGAAGGGAAGAGCGAATGGGTCATCGAGGAACAGAACAAGAGCACGTCGCACGACGCGACGGGGCTGTGCCTGTTCGTCGGTTTTGCCGGCGGCGCGCTGGAGACGTTCGTGCCGATCACGGCCGCGGCGACCGGAGTGCCGTACACGCTGGACGAGTTCGTCAAAATCGGCGAGCGGACGTGGAACCTGGAGCGGTTGTTCAACCTGAAGGCCGGCCTGACGAAGGCGGACGACACGCTGCCGAAGCGGCTGCTCTCCGAGCCGCACAAGGCGGGGCCGTCGGCCGGGGTGGTTGTGCACCTCGACCAGATGCTGCCGGTGTATTATGCGACGCGCGGCTGGGACGAGGAAGGGGTGCCGACGCGGGAGAAGCTGGCGGAGCTGGGGTTGGGGTCGGTGTGACTGGCGAGATTTGGTGTATCGACGTGGTGATCGCGATGAACACGAAAGCCGGACCGATCCTGAAGCGTGTTCTCAATCGACAACCGTTTGAGCGGATGTACGAGGAAAGCAAGAAGGCTGGAGTGCCGAATCTGAATCCGTTACTCCGCAGCAAACTGGCTGGGGAAGCCAAGGCGTACCCAGCGCTGCCGGGGGCCACTTGTGATGTCGTCTTTCGCACTGGTGGTTTTCTGGGCATCGGGGGAGAAGTTGTATGGATGGAAGTGAAGCTCATGCAGACGCACAATGGAGGTAATCGGGACGATTGGCTCTTTGAGGATCCCAATGGAAACTTCGGCAAGTATCTCGGCGAAGCCGCGCGTGATGTCCGATACCGACTCCCCACACTGGACGGCCTGACGGTCGCCGATCGGATCGGGTTCCTCATGGTGACGTATCACTCGCCGCGCCATGCGATCGACGAGGGCATTGCCCACTTCGAGCAGATGGAAGAGCTGCACGACTGGAAGAAGGATGTGCTGATCGACCAAAACGATCCACGACCACGGGCCAAGAAGGAAAAAACACGAATCTCAGTCTACTATTGGGAACGTCAAACAAGGCGGAGGTAGCGCGTTACATGGTCGTGTGAACACGGCAAAGTCAGAGTGACCGAAGGGAAGGCATTATGCTTGCGCAAATTACAGGCACCGTGATCGACGGCAGCCTGGAACTGGATCAGCCGGTCGAGTTGCCGAACAACACTCGCGTTTCGGTGACGGTCAACCCCGTCCTCCCAACGCCCGCCGCGGCGCGCCCCGAAGCTGGATGGGCCGCGTGGAAACGACGCATCCAGGAGCGCCCCGTCCACGCCGCCGGCCTGCACTTCTCGCGCGACGAGCTACATGAACGCCGCTGACACGAACGTGTTCGTTTACGCGCACGACGCCGACGAACCCGACAAGCAAGCGAAGGCGATCGAACTGATCGATCGACTCAATGCCGTGCCGCCGGATACCGTATTGCTGTGGCAGGTCGCGGGAGAGTTTCTGAGTTGCTTGCGACGTTGGGAGTCCGCCGGCCGAATCACAGCCGCCGATGTCGGTGCCAACCTGGATGATCTTCTGGCAACGTTTCGCCTTGTACTCCCTTCCATTGGCGTTCTCCACCGCTCTCTCGAACTCAGGCGACGTTTCAGCCTCTCGCACTGGGACAGCATGCTGATTGCGTCGTGTCAGGAGGCTGGAGTGGACACCCTTTATAGCGAAGACATGGACGACGGTGCCAAATACGACTCGGTGCAAATCGTCAATCCGTTTGCGTGAGTCAATCCGATGCCGGCCGAGCGGACCGGCGTCATTCGGGCAGGAGTGCTGAGATTCTCGCGTGAGATCCGTTTCCACCCGTTCCCTCTGCACATGGAGAACGGGAACCGCATTCTTGTGGTGCATCCCGAGAACGTCGCCTAAATGTTCGGCAGGTTTGCCAGCAACAGTGCGGTCTGGCCGGCCGGACGCCGCGGCGTAGCACCCCGAAACAGGACCACCGACGGCTTCGTCTCCCCGCGCTGGGCCAAAAGCGTGCCGAAATCGGTGTCGGCGGAAACGATCACGCGATCCTCATGAAACGCCCGGTCGAAGATCACTTCGTCTTCCGCCGCGGCAAGGCCGTAATCGCGCACGTGGAGGGCGTCGTGTCCCGCCGCCCGCAGGCCGGCCGGCCGCCACATCCGGGGAGAGCGCGTTGTCGACGAGCCACTTCATGGGCTGTTGACCAGGGGCAGCTCTCGCTCACGCACCGCTTCCGCCGCGTACTCCAGCGCCTCGCGCACGTCGTCCGCCTCGAGGTCCGGATAAGCGCCCAGGATCTCCTGGACCGTCATTCCCTCGGCGACCATTCCGACCACCGTGGCCACGGGGACGCGCTGACCCCGGATGCACGGGACGCCCCCATCTGATGCGGACTCACGGTAATGCGCGTCAGTTTCATCGGGAACCTCCTCGGGGGTCCTTCTGGCCGAACCGCGTGACCCGCTTCCGGGAAATGGCCGGTGTTCCGACAGAGTGCTGGGCCAACGTGGACACGAGTTCCTCCACCTGACGGCGGGCGCTGAGCGGCAGGGCGTCGTACTTCTTCAATCGCTGTTGGCGGGTCATCGCTCTTCCTCAATTCTGTGTAATCTTACGCCATCCTCGCGGGCGTGGGCAATCTTCGCACACCGAATCCGCCGCTCCGCACTACGCAGTGATTGCGGATTCATCGCCGATGGACCGTGTCATCGCGCGATGCGGCGTGACATGGATTCTGTGTCGCGGATATGATGACTCGACGATCGCATGACACAGTAGGTGGACACAACATTGCGCTGCGACAACTCCGGCCATACTCCCTTGCTGATCGACAATGGAGAAAGCCCATGATCCGACAGGTTCGACCATCCTCTGCGGACTGGGAGACGAGAATTC
>CAZWGW010000281.1:0-8343 GCA_964633565.1 uncultured Planctomycetaceae bacterium | reverse complement strand
CCTCGACCCTCGTACATCGTGTACGTGCTCGAGGTGAATCCGCGTGCAAGCCGGACGTCGCCGTTCGTGTCGAAAGCCACGGGCCTGTCGCTGGCGCGGATGGCCGCCAAGTGCATGGTGGGGGTGACGCTGACGGAGCAGGGGATCACGGAGGAGGTCTGGCCCGCACATACGTCGGTGAAAGAGAGCGTCTTCCCGTTCGCGCGGTTTGCCGGGGTGGACATCATCCTCGGTCCCGAGATGCGGTCAACCGGCGAAGTGATGGGGATTGACGACACATTCGAGGCCGCCTTTGCCAAGAGCCAGATTGCGGCCGGCATCGCGCTCCCGTCGTCGGGCAAGGTGTTCGTCAGCATGGCGCGGCGGCACAAGCACGCGATCGTCGGACCGGCGCGGCGGCTGGTGAAGCTGGGCTTCAAGCTGCTCTCCACATCCGGCACCGCGGCGGTGCTGCGCGAAGCGGGGCTGGAGGTGGAGGTCGTGCGCAAGGTTCAGGAAGGGCGGCCGAACCTGCTCGACTACATGGTGAACGGCGACGTCCAGCTCATCTTCAACACGCCGAGCGGCAAGGGGGCGCGGACGGACGAAGGGCAGATCCGCGCGGCGGCCGTGACGTATGGCGTGCCGTGCGTGACGACGCTGCCGGGTTGCGTGGCGATGGTGCGGGCCCTGGAGCACCGGGCGGCGGACCCGTCGCCACGGGTGCAGGCGCTGCAGGAGTGGGGGAACAGTATCAGCAGAGCGGCAGATCAGCGCGCTCCGACGACGCACTCGTGACGCAGTCGTCGTGGCAGCGCTTTACGTGCCGGCGAATGGGTAGTGATACGCACCACTACCGGCGAATGGGTCGCCCGTTTTGATGGTTGCACGCGCCGCGCGCCCCCGTTATGCTGGATTTGCGTCTTAGAGGGAGAGGGGCATCCCGAGAGGGGCCCGGACGTATCCCATTGCCGGGCGGCCGACCAGCACATCATGGCCGCCGACATCCTCGCTCCCCCTGCCTGGTTAGTGCTGCATCTGTGTCCGCAGGGAACGCTGTAACGTGTGAGGGAGTCGCGACCTGTCAGTCAATTGTGCGGGTGCCTTATGGGCCAGACCTCCGGGGCCGAAATCGCTGAAGTCCTGCGCCAGGAGCGTGAAGAGCTTGGCCGGCGGCGGGATGCGGCAAATCTGCAGAGTTCTGGTGGTGCAGTCCCGGACAAAGTGACCGGACTGGCACTGTCGGGAGGTGGCATCCGCTCGGCCAGTCTGGCACTCGGGTTCCTGCAGACGCTGTATCGCCGTGGGATCCTGCGGCACATCGATTATCTGTCGACGGTCTCGGGCGGTGGATATGCCGGGAGTTGGCTGTCGTCACTGATCCTGGCGCAATCTTCGGCGATTGATTGGCGCGATCGCGACACGGCCGAGCGGCATCCCCGGCCTGAGCAGAGCCGACTGCCATTGGATTCGGCATCGGGCGGACGGCAATCGGCAGCCGTGCAGAACGTGGCACGTGCCGGCGAATCGCTCCGACGGCCGCTCCAGGCCGCCAGCAGCTGGTTCTGGGGATTCATCGTCGTCAATGCGTTTCTGCTGAGCGGCATCCTTGCCGCGTGCAGTTTCGCCGCGTGGTTGTTTCGATTGCTGTACACGCGCGACTCATTGATCTGGCTTCAGCAACTCGGATTCCCGTCGGACGCCAGTCGGCCGTTCTTTCCGGCGTTTGTGCTGCTGTGCCTGTGGCTGGCGGCGCAGCTCGTGCGATCGGCGCTCCGTCGTCGCTACGCGCATGTTCCGGCTTTTCCCACCGTGATTTTCACGTTGTTCATCGCGAGTGTCGTGATGGGGCTCTTGACACTGTTTGCGATTGGCGACATCTCCATGTATCAACTCGATCGGGTCTGGAAAGCCCCTCCCGAAAAGACACAGAAGGTCGGCGACATCGTGGGCTGGATCGGCAATGTGATCATCGCGCTCCTGGTGGCCGCCCTGTTGCCGCTGCTGCGTCCGGCTGCGTTGCTGCGAAGTGGTACCCGGCCCAAAAATGTGACTGAGAAGTGGTTCTTCAAGCTGATCAGCTATTCGGCCATCTTTGGTGTCCCGGCGATCGTGTTCTGGGTGCTGGTGCGGGAGGACGTTTCAGCCAGCTATCAGAGCCGTACGGATCGGTACACCTTTGCCGAACCTCAGATCGAGACGTCGCAGATGAAAGGCTTCTGGAACGAAGTCGCCAAGCGAGCCACGATTTCCCCGCAGGAAAGCGGTCGCGATCCCGCAACTGCGGTTGCCACCGCGATTTCGACGGTTCAACGCAACCTGCGGAGTGTCCTTGTGAGGTTGCAGGGTGGCGCGCCTCGTTCGCCGGATATTTCCAACTTGCCAATGTCGGATCGACTTCTCAGCGTGGCCAATAACATCTCTCCTCCAGGAAGCAGTTCGAGCTGGGTTCGATACCGAGCCAGTAGCGGTATGACCAGCCAAGGCCCGCCCATGCGACTGCCGATCGATGAATTCCTGACCCTGCTGGATCAGATCGATCTGCGGGACAAGAATGCCTGGCCCCTGCAACGGTGTTGGCAGGCCGCCATGCACGATGAGCAGTTTCAGGACGAACTTGGCGATCGCCGACGCTGGTGGGATTGGAGACGTCGGATTTCGGAAGAGATCACACGCCTGTGTCTGTCCGACCCATCATTTCATCACTGTATGCGACTCACCTCTGGTGCTGAGTCGCGGAAACCGTCTGGTTCCGACCAAGCGACGGAGGGCCTCCGATCCCCGGCGCCAACTGATTCGCCGACGTTCCCGGATTGGTACGGCAAAGACGCAGATCTCGCCATCGTGCTCCGCGATGCGGACAAACTGGAACGGCAGGCCGAAGCGGAGATTACGCGCATCGCCGCACGCCAATTTGCGGCGTGGAGCTTTAAGAACCAGCCCGTCCTGTCCTATACGGAACTTAAGGGCCAGCCCGACAGGCTGTTCCGACTCTACGACGCCCTCCGCAACAAATTTGAAGAGCTTCGCAGCTTGCAACACTCGGTCGATCGACTCGATGAGGAGCAGTTTCAGGCCGAATTCACCACGTGCCAGTCTGATATGGAACAGTTGGAACGCCTGCTGCTCGACGTCCGGAGAACAAATTTCGCACTGATTCAGGCACACTTTCCGGGGAATGCCATTCGCAATCCTGACACTGTATTTGCCCTGGTATGCAACCAGGCCGATCAGTCGTTACGCCTGTATGTTGCGTGTGTCAGTTCGCTGATCTGCCTGATGGTCGGCCTGCTGATCCCGCTCAACCCGACAACGCTCCATGGCTTTTACCGCAATCGTTTGGCCTCCATGTGGATTATCGAGCACCCCGAACTGGGCCGCAGGATTCCCTTAAGCAAGCTCGACACAACTGGCCGCGGCGGACCTTATCACCTCATCAACGGCGCCCTGAACCTGTTTGGCCGCCGTCAGGACCGGGAAAAGGATGCGACCGCGAGGTTTACGTTTGCCAGGACACACTGTGGATCGGGGCGCGTCGGTTATCGCGAGACGGCCCTCTACGACCGGGGGCAATCGGACCTTGCCAACGCGATGGCTGTCTCCGGGGCGGCCCTCAGCCCCAGTCAGATCGATAACCCGCTCGTGCGGATTATACTCTCGCTGCTCAACCTCCGTCTGGGCCAGTGGCTGCCGAACCCGGCCAACCCGCCGAGTGACATCAGTTGGCCCACTCCGCTGCGGTTACTGACGGGCTATCTCCTGTGGAAACCCGAAGAACGCCCCTATTGCTTTGTGAGCGATGGTGGACACGACGAGAACACGGGCATCGGAGCGCTGCTGCAACGACGTTGCCGCGTGGTCATCGCCTGTGACGCCAGTCAGGACGAAGGATTTCGCTTTCAGGACCTCAATCGACTCATCGGACAGGCCACTTCGCGCTACGGCGTCCAGATCAAAGCCTGCAGCGACGCTGAGGTTGACTTCACTCCATTGATCGCTCCCGCCGAACCGAAACCCCCGCTCTCACGATCACATTATGTCCTCATGCGATTGATCTATCCGGACGACAGACTTTCCCGCCTTGCCGGCATGCATGCCGCGGCGGACCGCACGGGCTATCTGGTTTATGTGAAGCCGACGTTGACCGGCGACGAACCGCTCCCCGTCCGTGAGCACCGCAAGTCAAACGACAACTTCCCGTTTGATCCGACGCTGGATCAGTTCTTTGAGGCGGAACGCTTCGAGGCCTACCGGGCGCTGGGGGAACATCTGGGCGACACAATTTGCCGGGAACTCTTTGAAGGGCGCCATTCGCCGGATCAGAACAAGCCCTGGCTTGCCGAAGACTGGAAACCGTTCGAAGACCTCGCGGCAAACGCACTGCACACCATCCCCTTGACGACGGCAACCGCCCCGGTGGTGTTCCGGCTGCTGCACCACCGCGATGAAACGATCCGCGGCGCCGCCTGTGGCTATCTGCACGAACAGGCAGACTCGGCACCCGAGGAACTGCGGCCGGTGGTCCTGCGCGAACTGCAGCAGGCGTTCGGAGCGACCCGGGACGCACAGACGCGGATCCTGATCTGCAACGCCCTCCAGCAGTATGGCCCCGATGACGCAGGTGTTCGGGCGTTCCTCAAACTCCACGCGAACAAGGCCGACGAACTCGATGAAGTACGCCTCGTCTGCCAGGAGCTGATTGACTCGACCGCTGGCCGCGAGGATGCCGCTGCCGACCTCAAGCCACCGTCGGGCACGACTTCCATGAATGACCGTCGCGACCCCGGGACCAGTCCACCCGAGTCGTTTGTCGACTGACGCCGCCGCAAGCTGCGCGTCCGCCGCATTCGGCGAGGATGTCACCACTCCCCTCACACATCATAATACATCGCGAACTCCCACGGGTGCGGCCGCTCGCGGAGCGCCTGGACTTCGCGCGTCTGCTTGAACCAGATCCACGTGTCGATCACGTCCTCGGTGAACACGTCGCCGCGGAGCAGGAAGTCGTGGTCCTGCCGCAGCGCCGTGAGGGCCGCTTCCAATGAGACCGGGACGGCCGGGAACCCCTCCAGTTCCTGCGGCCCGAGGTCGTAGATGTCCTTGTCGAGCGGCGCGCCGGGGTCGAGCTTGTTCTGAATGCCGTCGAGCGCTGCCATCAGCACGGCCGACATCGCCAGGTAGGGGTTGCACGACGAATCGGGGCAGCGGAACTCGAACCGCTTGCTGGCCGCGCTGGAATTGTGCACGGGGATGCGGATCGCGGCCGAGCGGTTGCGGAAGCTGTACGTCAGGTTGATCGGCGCATCGAAACCGGGCACGAGCCGCTTGTAACTGTTCGTCGTCGGGCAGCAGAACGCAAACAGGGCCGGCGCGTGGTGCAGAATGCCGGCGAGCGCATGCACGGCGAGGTCGCTCAGTCCGCCGTATCCGGAGCCGGCAAACAGGGTGCGGCCCTCCTTCCAGAGCGAGAAGTGCATGTGCAGGCCGGAGCCGTTGTCGTTCCAGAGCGGCTTGGGCATGAACGTGGCCGACTTGCCGCGCCGGGCCGCGACGTTCTTGACGATGTACTTGTAGCGGAGCAGGTTGTCGGCCGTCTGCAGCAGCGATGCGAACCGCATATCGATTTCGCACTGTCCGCCGGTGGCCACTTCGTGGTGCTGTCCTTCCACCTCGACACCGCATTCCTGCAGCAGCAGCATGACTTCAGTGCGGAGGTCCTGGAGGGTGTCGGCCGGCGGGATGGGGAAATAACCCTCCTGGTGGCGGATGCGGTAGCCGGGCGTCGCGGGATGAGAGATGAGGGATGAGGGATGAGAGATCGGAGGCGACCTCTGTCCTTCGGGCTCCAACTTCCGACCTGCCGCGCCGCCGCGACCGCGGTTCCATTGGCCTTCGACGCTGTCGAGGTGGTAATACGCCTCGTGCTCGTTCTGGTCGAAGCGGACGTCGTCGAACACGAAAAACTCGGCTTCCAGGCCGAACTGGGCGACGTCGGCCAGGCCGGTCGACTTCATGTAGGCCTGGGCCTTGCGGGCAACGTTGCGCGGATCTTTGGCATAGTCCTCGCGGGTGATGGGGTCCTGGATGTTGCAGGTCATCGCCAGCGTGGCCTGCATGAACGGGTCGACGACGGCCGTTTCCGCTTGCGGGACGACGAGCATGTCGCTCTCGTTGATCGCCTGCCAGCCGTACATGGAGGAAGCGTCGAACGTGAGCCCCTCGTCGAAAGTCTTTTCGGTGAGGGCCTTTGCGGGGATCGTGAAGTGCTTCTGGGTGCCGGGGAAATCCATGAAGCGGAGGTCGACCGCGCGGATTTCCTTCTGTCGGCAGAGGGCGAGGACTTCTTTGGGCGTCATGGCGAGCGCGGGTTGTCAGTCGATCGGGTGAGGCAGTGCGCGAATGATAGGCAATGGGGTGCAAAAGACGTACCCCGGCGAGTGGGAGAGTGGAGACTGGAGAGTCGAGTAGGTCAGGCTCCCGCCTGACGGCAACCGGCATGTGCCGGCCAACGAGTTGGCAAGACGACCAAGGCGCCAAGATTTCGCGTGTCACAAGGGGCGCGGATCATTCCCTGGTAGAGAGTCGAGGGTTGAGGGTCGAGAGTTGACAGGGAGTGGGGGCGCGGGAGAACGGGGGCGCGGGCGTAATGTAGTCCGGGCACTCCGTGACCGGGCCCAAACCAGAGACGACCGTAGAACGGCTTTCCAAAGCCGTCTGTTCTGGTTGGGTTTTGTCGCCTGACGGCTCTCGACGCTCGACACTCATCTCCTCGCCCCCGCGCCGGGGGAGAGGTTGGGTGAGGGGGCCGCGCACGCGCGCTCTCTACCATACCCCTCCTCGTGCGCGCATTCGGTCCATTTTCGGCGCGTCGCATCGACGCAAGTTTAATCGGAACATGCGCACAGTCGTGTGGTGGCCGTGCTGCAAGTCTCGCAGTGCCGGAATGATGCGGCGGCGGGGCGGGAATTCTGGAAATCGGACGGGATTTTTCTCCGAAGGCGCGAAATGTCTGCCATCGACCACAATGACAACAGAAGGGAGCGAAGGCCGCGAAGGGAAGAGTCAGGCGGAACACGGATCTCCACTCGACCCTCGACCCTCGACCCTCAACCCTCAACCCTCCACTCTCATCGCTCCACTCTGCTCTCTCCGCTCTCAACCCTTGCCTGTACCGAGGACCAGCATCAAACATCCTTGGCGTTGGCCTGTTCCCGGTACTCCCGGCCCAGCCGGACGATCTCGTCGAACTCAGGGTCATCGGCGAACATGCCGAACGTCTCGGCGACGCTCCCCAGCGGCTTCAGTTCACGACGCAGCTCTGCAACCTGCCGCTCCAGGTCGTTGACCTTGCGTTCGAGTTGCTCGATGGTCATCGGTTGATCCTTGCTGATCAGACACCCTATTCTAGCAGCGCGCCCGTCCGTCATCACTCTCCGCTCTGCTCTCTGCACCCTCCGCTCTCGACCCGCTCCACTCTCGACGCTCAACTCTCAACCCTCCGCTCCTCCGCCGACCGCTCGCGCCCCGCGGACGACGAGTGGATGGCCGCCGTGCACTGGTACGTCGATCGCGTCTGGATTCCGTCCGTCCGCACGACATCGACCACAATGACAACAGAAGGGAGCGAAGGCCGCGAAGGGAAGAGTCAGGCGGAACACGGATCTCCACTGATCGGCTGTGCCGCGTTCCGGCGGATTTCAGGTTGCGGCTTTCGGTGGCGGCGTTTGAGCATTGGAGGTCGCAGTTTGCGACTTCCAATTCCGCGGGGGACTGGGGCCGAGATTGATCAGTTCGAGAGTGATCGTCCCCTCAACTCTCCCCCGCGCCCCCACTCTCCCGCACCCCTCATCCCTTGCTCTCGACTCTCGACTCTCATCCCTCCACTCTGCTCTCTGCTCTCTCCACTCTCAACTCTCCCGCCAGCGCCGCCGGGTCGGGCGCAAACCGTTCCGGCCGTTCGAGCGGCCGCCCCTCGATCGCCAGCAGCGTCGCCGCGTGCAGGTCGCTCGGCCGGTCGACGCGGAGCAGGGGGGAGACGACCACGCGCAGTTCGTCGTCGAACGTGAGGTAGCCGCGGTCGAACGCGCGGTCGTACAGGGCGTGCAGGGCGATGCCGTTGCGCGGGTCGGCGCGGCGGCTGCCGTTGGCCCCTCACGCGTCGAATTGTATTGAGATCAGCAAGCATTACTAACGCGTGTGTCGACAAGCCGCCGACTCACTTGCACGAGGTCTCAACTCCCGGCATGCTGGGAATCTGGGCCGGCGCATTTGGTGAGCAATTCGTCCTTGGGTATTCCTGATTTGACGAGTCGTACGCCAAGCACCAGCGCAATTCAATTGGCGAATCGACTTCGGTGGTCGTCG
>CAZWGW010000280.1:3518-8365 GCA_964633565.1 uncultured Planctomycetaceae bacterium | reverse complement strand
CTCGATGTGCAGGAGTGCCCGGCCGCGGACCTGGCGATCGCGGGCATCGTTATTGATGTGCTGAAGCGACTTGTGGCCGAGTCCTGGACTAACGTGTCGGCGCAGCGGAGCGTGGAGATTGAACCGCTGGAGCGGGTGCTGCTGGCGACGATCGGGGAGGCCGAGCGGGCGGTGATTGACGACGCCGCGGTGCTGGCTCAGTTCGGCATTCTCGGCGGACGTCCCGTGACCGCGCGGGAAGTCTGGGAACAACTATCGAACGGGGGGGCAAATTCCGCGACGACTCGCGAGACATTGGCGCGCCGGATCTCGACTCGCGCAGGCTCGGCGGTGGGAAGAGACAGCATTCGCGCCGTCTATCGGGAACTAGCCGACTGCCTTGAAAGCGGTCGACCGTTGCACGCGCAGTCGGAATCCCGTTGATCAGGCGGAACCAATGGGTGCAGCCTACCCCTACCCCTCCCCCGGCCCCCATTCGGTCATGGCGTGTTCCTCGTGGATCGCGACGGGGCGGTAGCCGCCGATCGACTTGAAGTAGATCAGCAATCCAAGGTAAATCAGGGCCATCAGGGCAGGAATCGCCGAGTCGGCCACAAGGGTCTTGCGGTCGCCGGCGATGCTGGCCTCATGCACCTTGCGTTCCCCTTCAGTCAGAATCTTCAGTGCATCGAGCGGATCGCCGCCCCCTTCCGGCTTCACAACGCCAATCTGCTGGAGACGCGCTTCCAGGTCTTTCATTGCTGCATATTTTTCCTCTTTCGCAGCTCGTTGCTTGGACGTCATACCAGCAAGTTTCGTTTCGTCGAGCGGCTCGACGCTGCCTTCCTCAATGATCGTGCGCGCATTGGTCAGCGTTCCCTGAATGGCGCCGAGCTTCTTGCCGTCGATTCCAGTCGCTTTGGGGAAGAAGAGGAACGACCCGGGAGTTTCCGCCTGATACGACGCGAACACTTGCGGATCGGCCTCCTGGAGCGCCTCGCCCGAAAACCGGTCCTTGCAATAGCCCAGCCCGGGCGAGCCGATCAGTCCCGCGGACATCATGCCGATCCCTCCCATGATGCTGATCGCCACCGCACCGGTCCGCGGAAAGCGGTCGCTGGCAACGGCGAGCATCGTCGGCCAGAAAAATGTTTTGCCGATGCCGTACACCGTCAGCGCGAGCAGTGCCATGCCGAAGGAATTGACCAGGCTCGTCAGGTTGAGTCCCACACACGCCAGCACGGCGCACAACAACAGAATTCCTACGGGAGAGATGCCGATCTTCTTCTCGATGAAATCCGCACAGAAGCGCAGTGCGAACATGACGGCCGACGTCCACACGAAGAGGATCTTGCCTTCGCGCGAGCTGAGAAGGTTCCCTGTGATGTTCTGAATCCAGCCGTCGGTGCCCAGTTCGACGGCGCCAACCAGTCCGTGCGTAATGAACAGCACGAACAGCAGCAGCGCCCCCAGCGGGATGATCGATTCGCCGCGTTTGCCGTGGGAATGCATGAGCACCACGGTCATCAGGAACAGTCCGATCGCGATGGCAAACGACTGCCCTCCCTCGAGCCCGATCGCATTCGTGAAGAACAGCGAGAGGAGGAAGCACACCACTGCACCGCCAAGCAAACCGACGTCTCGGAACATTTCGCCGACGCTGAGTTCCTTCTCCGAGGCTTCCGACTTCGGCATCGTCTGGCCGAAAAACATCAGGCCGTACAGCAGGCACGGGACGAGATAGAGCGCCAACTGGAAGCGCCAATCCCATTCGAGTTCGTCGTCCAGCACCCAGCCCAGCGCCCCGCCGAGAATCAGCCCGGCCGGCCAGCTCGCATGCAGGATGTTGAGATAGTGCGTGCGGTTGTGGGGAAAGAGCGTCGCCACCAGTGGGTTCGCCACCGCTTCGAGTGTCCCGTTGGCAAACGAGAATATGAATGTTCCCCAGGACAGGAGCCAGTAGACCGTCATCTTGTCCTTGTCCGGGGTGGGCGCAAACGTGACGATGGCCGAGTGGATGTGAAACAGAAACGCCGCGATGACGAGCTTGCCATAGCCGATCTTATCCGCGATGACGCCTCCGATAATGATTCCGGGGCAAAACCCCGTAAATCCAAATCCAGCGATCAGGCCGAGTTCCGTGGCCGTAAAGCCGAACTCGGTCCCCCAGTTGTCCAGAATGCCGCCGCGAATCGCGAAACCGACGCCCGCTGCGAGGATCGCCATGAACCCCGCCCACAGCAATCGTTGTGCGTTGGGAGTCGTGACCGCATTATCGCCGTTACTCATGGTTGTTCATCCCGGAGGCAGTGGTTCGTCGATGATTTATCCGTCGCTTAACTCAACTGCGCCGCAGCCACGCCGAACCAACGGCACCGGGCCAGGCAACTCAGAGCAGAAGAGGAGGTTCAGGGCGGAGTGCCCGAACAAGTGATCGCGGATTCTACCGCCGGCTCCGACCGCTTTCCACGCGCTACCGTTACTTTTCGCGCTGCAGCACCAGCAACGCCCCGCGCCGTGTCGCCTGCACCGGTCCCGGCAAGCTCAGCGACGCGCCTCCGGCGAGCGCCCGCTCCGCCACCGCATCCCAATGGGACTGCGTCATCTGCCCCACCGGCCAATCCTGCATTTCCCACACACGCCGTAGCGTTTCCCGCACCAGATGCCGCGGCACACCGGCCAGCGGCCCGCAGTCGATTCGCGCCAGATCGGGCGCCCGATCAATCAGACAACGATTGAGCAAGTCATCGACAACGTATCGCAGTACTCCCTGTACTTCCGCTGCCTGACTGGCGAGTCGCCGCAGCGCAGCGTCCACTTGGGGGTTGAACTGCTCCCGCAGCAGCGGCAGCAGCCGGTTCCGAATGCGGTTCCGCGTCTGGTCCAGTTCCACGTTCGTACGATCGACACGAAAGTCTGCGCCGATCGTCCGCAGGTAATCCTCGACGGCCGCGCGGCGGACTTCCAGCAGCGGCCGGATCAACGTCACGCCTTCGGCCAACGGGCGGGAGTCGGGCATCCCGCGCAGTCCCTCCAGTCCGGTGCCGCGGAGGATCCGATGCAGGATCGTCTCGGTCTGGTCGTCTGCCGTGTGCGCCACGGCAACTCGGGGGCACTGCGCCGACTGTGCCGCACGGATGAAGAACTCGTAGCGGAACTGCCGGGCGGTCTCTTCGATGCCGGTCGACCTTTTCGCCGCGGCAGACCGCACGTCGCACTGCTCGATGATGACGGGGACGTCCAGTTGACCGCACTCCTTCCGCACCCATTCGGCGTCCGCGGTCGATTCCTCCCCGCGCAGGCCGTGGTCGAGGTGCACGGCATGGAGGTCCAGATCGCACTCCAGCGCAAGCCGGTAGAGGGCATGCAGCAGCGACATGCTGTCCGGGCCGCCGGAAACGGCCACGAGCAGTCGCGCCGAACGGGCGCCGAACCGGTCCAGTGCGTCACGGACGGATTGTTCGAAGGGATGCATCACGCGAAATTCCGCAACGGGAAACAGCGTCCGTCAAATCCGACGGCGGCCTTGGTTGACCGCCGTCGTCACCATGATAGTATGCAGGTCTGTGCCGTTTCACCGGCACTACCGGCGGTGAAGCGGCGACCATGCATCGGTTTTCACAGTCCGTGCCACGGCCTGCGGAGACGGGTGACCTGGCGGGTGCTTCGCACAGTTCGAACCTGTTCGGAAACAGTAGGATGGATTACCTGGACGCATTATTCGCGCTGCTCGTGCGTTGTCTGCTGGGGCAGACTTCGTCCGGCTGGCGCGGGTCGACCGGTCGCCTGATCGCCCGGTTCGCCATGCTGCCCATGTTGGTCCCGGCGCCGGCGGTGGGGTCGCGCGACGGCTGGGCCGATTGGCATCGGGAGGCGCCGCCGCGGCGGCGTCTGCGTCCAGTGGCGGTACGCGGGGGCGGTCTCCCCGCACAACGGCGTTTCCCTCCACTCATCTGACGGCGTCACTGACCGAAGTTTCCCGATACGCGACCTCTGCCGCGAATCCACCTGATTCCGCGGGAGTGCTCTCCGTCGCGATCCGGGTCGTCTGATTCGCCGGCCCAGCCCGGCAGCGCCGCGGATGACCTCCCCGACGTTGTCGCGCGTCAGCCCGGTCCGACGTCGGGAAGCGCCCCCGCGGACCGCAGCACGGCCTGAGACACTCGCGCTCGGGACATCTGGGTCATGGAGTATATTATCGGAGCCATCGGCCTGGCCATCGGCGTCGCCGTCGGGTTCATGTTCGACCGGTTGCGGCAGGGTGCCGCGTATCGCGATCGCGACCAGATCCTCAAGGACGCCGAACGCGAGGCGGAGAACCTCCGCAAGTCGAAGGAACTGGAAGCCAAAGAGGACCTGCTCCGCCGCCGCGAGGCGCTGGAGAAGGAACTCGGTTCCGCCCGCGACGAAGTCCGCGAGCAGGAACGAAAAATCGGCAAACGCGAGACCCAGCTCGAGGAGGAGCAGGAGAACCTCCGCAAGAAAGAGCGGATGATCGAGACGACACAGAACCGCCTCACCGAGCGCAACAAGGCGGCCGAGACCCGCGAGCGGGAACTGGAGCGGCTCGTGAAGCAGGAGCAGGAAGAACTCTACAAGATCAGCGGCCTCAACAAGTCCGACGCGACCGACCGGCTCCTCAAGCGGCTGGAGCAGGACCTCAAGAATGAGACCGGAAGCCTGATCCTCAAGCACGAGCAGGAGCTGCGCCAGAATTCCGAGAAGATGGCCCGCGAGATCGTGGGCATGGCCGTCCAGCGCTACGCTTCGACGCACACTTCCGAGACCACCGTCTCCACGGTCGACATCCCCAGCGACGAAATGAAAGGCCGCATCATTGGCCGCGAAGGGCGCAACATCCGCGCCTT
>CAZWGW010000280.1:0-3508 GCA_964633565.1 uncultured Planctomycetaceae bacterium | reverse complement strand
CGCCTTCGAAAAGGAGACGGGCGTCGACGTGATCGTCGACGACACGCCGGGCGTCGTCGTGGTCTCCGCGTTCGACACGGTCCGCCGCGAGGTCGCCAAGATCGCGCTCCGCAAGCTGATCCAGGACGGGCGCATCCACCCCTCACGCATTGAAGAGGTCGTCAAGGAAACCCAGAAGGAGATGGACGACCACATTCTGCAGCTCGGCAAGCAGGCGCTGGAGGAGGCCGACATCGGCGGACTGCACGAGAAACTGCTCTACTACATGGGGCGGCTCAATTTCCGCACCAGCTACAGCCAGAACGTCCTGCGGCACTCGATCGAGGTGTCGCACCTCACCGGCATGATGGCCGAACAGCTTGGACTTGAGGGCAAGCTCGCACGACGCTGCGGCTTCCTGCACGACATCGGCAAGGCGGCCGACCACGAGATGGAGGGGGGGCACCCGGCGATCGGCGCGGAGCTGTTGAAACGCTACGGCGAATCACCCGAAGTCGTGCACGCCGCTGCCGGTCATCACGACGACATCCGCCCGGAATACATCTACACCGTTTTGACGGCCGCCGCCGACGCCTGTTCCGCGTCGCGCCCCGGCGCGCGGCGTGAGACGCTCGAGAAGTACGTCCGCCGACTGGAGGAACTCGAGGCGCTGGCCCTGGGGTTCCCGGGCGTCAACCAGGTGTTTGCCGTGCAGGCCGGCCGCGAGGTACGGATCATTGTCGATCCGAAAGAGATCAACGACCGCGGCGCGGCCAAACTCGCGCGCGACATCGCCCAGTCGATTGAACAGAACCTGACGTACCCCGGCGAGGTGCGCGTCGTGGTGATGCGCGAAACGCGATCGGTCGGCGTTGCGAAGTGACCGCGAACGACGGGCCTCAGCCCGCTGAATTGACGTGAATTGCAGCCAGCCGCTCACAGACTTTCGTGCGTCGGTGCGGAGGCCGCTTCGACCTGTCCGGTGGACGGCAGGATCATGTCCGCCTTCCAGAAGTCCTTGAGCTGCTCGACCAGTCCCAGGAATTTCTTCAAGTCGACAGGCTTCGTCAGGAACCCCTGCACGTCGAGCGCCTTGCCGCCGTCACTGGCTGGTTCGGCCATCGTGCCGGTCATCACCACGACGGGGATTCCGTGCAGCGCTGGATCGGCCCGCATGGCCGCAAGCACCTCACGGCCGTCCATGCCGGGGAGCATGAGATCGAGGAGCACCAGGTCCGGCCGCGGCGCGCGGACGTATTTCCCCTGCTGCCGCAGAAACTGCATCGCGTCATCGCCATTGGAGAGCCACGTCAGGCGATGTTCAATCCCGCCCCCCTTGAGAGCCCCCATCGTCAGACGGGCCGACGTGAGGCTGTCCTCGACCAGCAGAATCTCCATCGGGCGCCCGACAATTTCACGCTGCATGGGGCCACCCCCCTTCCGGTCGCCCGCAACGGTTCCGATTCGTTTGCGTCATGCTGCAACCTGTGACTGACAGCGCGATTCTAAATCGCCGCGGGGCAGTCCGACAAACGCACAGGCGTCACTCGTCGGCCGGAAATCGAAATCCGTGGCACGGACTGTCGACGGGGTCAGCGACGCCGACTGATCCAGAGTGGATGCGCTGGTCGGGGCCGGCTTCACAGAGGCCGGCCCCCGTCCACGCATCAGTCAGTCACGCGACGTGGAACTCGGGGATCTCGATCACCTCCGGCACGAGGTCGTCCACGTGCTGCCGCGGCGCACGGGGCCGGTACGCGTCGTATCCGCGGATCGTGTATTCCTGCAGCAGATTGTTGATCCGCATTTCGATCGCGGTCAACTGCTCCCCTTCCTCCTTCGTGGCGAACGTGAAGGCGCGGCCGCGGCCGGCCGACGAGATGCGGCCCGTCCGACCGATGCGGTGCACGTAATCGTCGCAGAACTCCGGCACGTCGTAATTGATGATGTGCGAGATCCCGCTGACGTCGATCCCGCGCCCGACGACGTCGGTCGCAATCAGGAGGCGCGTTTCTCCCGCACGGAACCGCTTCATCACCCGGTCGCGGACGCGCTGCTGCAGGTCGCCGTGGATCGTCTCCACGTCCGGCAGCCGCTTGCGAAGCTTCTGATAGAGTTGCTCCGCCCCCTTCTTCGTGCGGCGGAACACAATCGCCTGCTGCGGCCGCTCCGCCATCAGCAGCCGCACCAGCAGGCCGAACTTCCGGTCGTGGTCGACCGTGCAGTAGAACTGCTCGATCTGGTCGGCCACGACGCTGTTCTGCGACAGGTCGACGCGCAGCGCGTCCCGCATGTAGCGCTTGGCCAGCCGTTCGACAGGCGGCGGCATCGTCGCCGACAGGAGCAGCGTCTGCCGCTCCGTGGGGCAGCGCCGCAGGATCCGCTCGATGTCCGGGCGGAAGCCGATATCCAGCATCCGGTCGGCTTCGTCCAGCACGACGATCCTGAGCTGGCTCAGATTCAACGAGCCGCGCTGCAGGTGGTCGATGACGCGGCCGGGCGTCCCGACGACGATCGTGGGACAATGCCGCAGCGCGGTGAGCTGGGGCCGCATCGGGCGCCCGCCGACCAGTAGCACGGGATCGCAGTTGTGTTCAGCCGCGAGCCGGCGGGCCTCGGCGGCGACCTGCTCGCTCAGTTCGCGGGTCGGGCACAACACGAGCGCCTGCACCGCATGCGCGTCATGGTCGACCCGCTCCAGAATCGGAATCACAAACGCGGCGGTCTTGCCGGTCCCGGTTTGCGCCTGGCCGGTGCAATCGCGGCCGGTCAGGGCAATCGGAATCAGTCCTGATTGAATCGGGGTCGGGGTTTCGTAGCGAACCTGCCGCAGGGCCGCGAGCATCCGCTCGCCGAGTCCCAGATCTTCGAATGTCTTCGTTCCTTCGAGTTGTGCCTGCAAAATCAACAGCTCCTCTTTTCTTGTTCGAACAACACCTCAGTGCGCCGGGGACGTTCGGTCCACAACAGGCGCAGGGCTTCATGGCCGGCGCATCAAGGCTCATCGAATCTGAGTCGCTGAAGCGGCTCGGAACCCACTTCGGGCGCTCCGAGAGACTCAGACATCGTTCGGCGTCGCGGGAGAAACGAGCACCGGCCCGAGAGGCGCTTGTGTCGACAAGCCGATGATGCATCGATACTTACGCGACAACAATAGCTGCGAAATTCACGCCGGTCAAGGCAGGGCGTGGAGTCGATTTACTCCCCGCTTCTCGACTCCGGGTCGCAATCCACTGCATCGCAACGGGTTACGCCGCGCCCGCTGCTTCCGGAGTTTTCTCCGGCGCGGCCGTGTAGTGATACATGTTGCGGCACGCCGGATCGCAGAGTCCGACGGAGTTATAAGGCCTGATCGCGTCGGCGACGAGCGTCTCGAATCTCGTCGCCGCAATCGGATTCGCATCGTCCGGTGGCGGGATTCCGTCCAGGACGCGCGCCACAACGTCGTCCCAGTCCGGATCGTTCGCCAGGAGGAATGCCGGCGGAGTCGAGCGGCCGGCCGCCCCGCGCCGCCGTTCAAACGTGGTCG
>CAZWGW010000279.1:0-8390 GCA_964633565.1 uncultured Planctomycetaceae bacterium | reverse complement strand
TGGTAGAGATTGGACGTGTGCCAGATCTTCCCGGCCTGTTCCGTCAGGGCCTGCACGAGATGCGGGTGGGCGTGGCCGCAGCTTGTGACCTCGACGCCGGCGCCGAAATCGAGATAGCACTCGCCCTCCGGCGTATAGACGCGCACGCCTTCGCCCCGGTCGAACGTGACGGGCGCGCGGGCGTAGGTCGGCAGCACGGCGGCGTCCCCCTGCCCTGCCAGGAACTCGTTCATCAGCGGTGGCATGATTTCGTCCTTGAGCAGCTCGCGCATCAGACGGCCCCCTTCGCCGTGAGCCAGCGAGATCGAGGCAGTGTCATCGCGTGCCGGGAGCGGACAGTGCGGGATGACGTTGTCGCTCATGGCGCCGCTCCAGCCGGCGTACGCGGCTGCCGGGCATAGCGGAAGTAGGCGGCGCAGGCGCCTTCCGATGAGACCATCGGCGCGCCAAGCGGCGACTCAGGCGTGCATTCGGTCCCAAAGCACTCGCACTCGGTCGGCTTGATGTGGCCGGTGAGCACTTCGCCGCTGCGGCAGCGCGTCGTGGTGACGACCGGCAGTCCATGTCGCGGGAACCGGATTGTTGCATCGTACTTTCTCCAGCGGTCACGGAGCCGCAGTCCGCCGCCAGGGATGACGCCCAGTCCGCGCCAGGGGCGGTCGCAGATTTCGTAGACGTCGTCGACGAGGCGCCGCGCATGCCGGTTACCGGCCTCGCGTACGGTGCGCTCGTAGCAGTTGGCGACCGAGAAGTCGCCGGATTCGATCTGTCGCACACACTCCAGGATGCCGGTCAGCAGGTCGGCGGGCTCGAACCCCGTGACGACGACCGGCACCTGATAACGCCGCACGAAATCCCGGTAGCATTCGAAGCCGTCCACCGTGCAGACGTGGCCGGCCGCCAGGAAGCCCTCCACTGCACAGGAGTCGCTCTGCATGATGGCCTCCATCGCGGGGAGCACACGCACATGGGCGACAAGGAGCGAAAAGTTGTCGAGGCCGAGTTCGTGCGCCTGTTGCACGGCAAGCGCCGTAGCGGGTGTCGTCGTCTCGAAACCAATTGCGAAGAACACGACCTGCCGATCCGGCAATTGCCCGGCGAGTGCGACCGCGTCGAGTGGTGAATAGACCAGTCGCACATCGCCTCCCTGTGCGCGAGCCTGCAGCAGGCTCTCGTGGCTCCCGGGGACGCGGAGCATGTCGCCGAAACTGGCCAGCGTGATTCCGGGGCGCCGGGCGAGGCTTACGGCGAAGTCGATTTCTTCCATCGGCGTAACGCAAACGGGGCAGCCCGGCCCGTGGATCAGCCGGACGACGTCAGCCAACTGCTCGTCGATGCCGTGGCAGAGCAAGCCGTGCGTCTGTCCGCCGCAGACCTCCATGATCGTGCGCGGCCGGCTCACCGTGCGGCGGATTTCGTCGACCAGCCGCAGGCAAAGTTCGGGATCGCGGTATTCGTCGACGAACTTCATGGGCCATCGTCCGTCAGTTGCAGTTCGGCCAGCGTTGCGAGGACGCGTTCGGCCTCGGCGGCATCGATGCGGCAGATGGCGATTCCTGCGTGGACCAGGACGTAGTCCCCCTCCGCTGCCTCGGGGACGCAGGCCATGCTGACCTGCCGTCGGACGCCGCCGAATTCAACCGCGGCTGCGGCGAACGGCGGCTCGCGCTCGACCCACTGGACAACTCGACCGGGGACAGCAAGGCACATGTCTGGCGCTCCTTCAATGCCTATCTTGTATTCCCGCGAGCGCGATCGCCAGTTGGCCGGCGGCCAGTCCGCCGTCGTTGGGGGGGATGCGGCCAGGCAGGCGCAGCCGCGATGTGCCGTCGAGTTCTTCCACGAGCAGTTCGGTCAGCAGGCGATTCTGGAACACGCCGCCGCCAATGACGACGGGGACGCCCAGATACCGGCGAATGACGGCTGCCACGCCGGCCGCGAGACTGCGATGGAAGCGCATGGCCATGACGGCCGGGTCGGTCCCGTTGCGACAGTCGGCCCACAGGCCAGCGAACAATGGACGCCAGTCGAGCTGCGGCAGATCGTCCGCCGTCAACGGGAGCGGATACTCTCCGCAATCGCTCTGATCGGCGGCAGCCTCGAGTCGCATGGCCGGTTCGCCATCGAACCGGGTGTCGGTGATTGACAGGATCAGGCACGCCGCGGCATCAAACAGGCGACCCGCGCTGGTGGTGATGACATTGAGCCGCGGCCGATCGAGCAGCGGCAGGAGTGCCGCAATACTCTGGCGCTCGACTCCGGCGACTCCGGTCTTCAACAGCGCCTCACGGCCGACGACATCGGCCAGCACGCTGACGGCGATGCGCCACGGTTCGCGGACGGCAGCTTCGCCCCCCGGAAGCACAAACGGGCGGAGATGCGCCACGCGCTGCATGGACGCAACGCCGCGGGCGAGGATGAATTCGCCGCCCCAGATTCTGCCGTCCGTCCCGAGTCCGGTGCCGTCGAAGGCGACGCCGAGTACGGTTTCGTCGCGCACCCCATGCTCCACCATGCCGGCGGCGACGTGCGCGAAATGGTGCTGCACGCCGATCGTCGGCAACTCGGAGTCCTCCGCCAGCCGCGACGTGAAGTAGTCCGGATGCAGGTCATGGACACAGGCCTGCGCCGCGAAGCGGTAGAGTCCTTCGATCGCGCGCTGCTGCACCGCAAATCGTTCGCGCGTCGCGAGAGTCTCCAGGTCGCCGACATGCGGACCGAGGACACACTGTGCGCCGTTGCACCACGCTGCCGCCGCCTTTTGATGGCCGCCAAACGCGATCATCGGCGGTCCGGCGGGCAGGTCGAGCGGCAGCGGTGCCATACCGCGGGCGAGGCGAATCGTGACGGCCCGGCCGGCAATCACGCGCACGACGCTGTCATCGATCGGCCGCTCGATGGGGCGGTCGTGGTGCAGCCACAGATCGGCGATTCCCGCGAGGTGCCGCTCGGCTGATACCGGTTCGTACCCCAGCGGGACCCCTTCGCTGTTGCCGCTGGTACAGACCAGTGGGCCGCCGAATTCGCGCACGACGACGTCGTGCAGGGCCGTCGTGGGGAGCATCACGCCGACGGTGTCCAGGCCCGGATGAATCGCCGCAGCCAGCGAGGGCGATCCACGGCTGCGCAGCAGGACGATCGGGTTGGCCGGATCGACGAGTGCGCGGCGCTCCACGTCGTTGAGTTCGGCCAATGGCGTGGCATCAACAGCGGTCCGCACGAGCACGGCCAGCGGTTTGGCGGGGCGCGACTTGCGGTCGCGGAGCCGCGCCACCGCTGCTTCATTGGAGGCATCACAGAGCAGTTGATATCCACCGACGCCGCGCAGCGCCACGATACGGCCGGTACGGAGTGCTGCAAGGGCGGCCGACATGGCTCGTTCGCGCGCACCAATGGATTGTCCCGATCGATCGACGGCCCAGACGTGCGGGCCGCACTGGGAGCAGGCGGTTGTCTGGGCATGGAAGCGTCGATCGGCCGGAGAGGTGTACTCCGCACGGCAGGGAGCGCAGAGCGGGAAGTCCGCGAGCGTCGTGTCGGAACGTTCGTAGGGCATGCGCCGGATCACCGAGTAGCGCGGCCCGCAGGCGGCGCAACTGATGAGCGGATAGCCGAAACGGCGGTCACCCGGATCATTCGCTTCAGACAGGCACTGGTCGCAGACGGCCGCATCTGGCGGCACCTGGGTGAGGAGTGGCCCGTCGCCCTCGTCGCGTTCGATCGTGAATCTGTCTCGCGACGACGCCGGCATCAGCTCGGAATCACGGCCGCGGATCTCGCAGGCCTGCGGCAGTGCGATGGACAACTGCGATTGAAACGCGGCGACGTCGGGTGGCTCCCCTTCAATTTCGATTTCGAGTCCGTGCAGCGTGTTCCGCACGCTCCCCGCGAGGCCGAGTTTGTCGGCCAAACGTGCCACGGCCGGGCGTACGCCGAGTCCCTGCACCCTCCCCTGCAGATGCAGTCGCATCGCGACGCGCGGCAGGGCTGCCTGGGTAACGGCCATCAGGGACATCCGGCGATCAATCCAGTGGCGTCCAGCATCGTCTCGCGCCGGTGGCGCAGGAAGGCGCACCAGTCCGCAATCCCCTCATCGCGCAGCGCGCTGAGGCGGAAGAACTGCAGGTCCGGCTGGACGAGCCGGGCATCGTCTTCGGCCCGCTCGACCGAAAAGGGGACATACGGGAGCAGGTCGGTCTTGCTGATCACGACGACCTGGCTCGTGCGGAACGCCTTGGGATACTTACCGGGCTTGTCGTCCCCCTCGGTTGTGCTCAGGACGATCACGCGCAGGTGCTCGCCCAGTTCGTGCGAGGCCGGGCAGATCAGGTTTCCGACGTCTTCGATGAACAGGAAGTCAATCGGCGCGTCACCGAGTTGTGGCAGCGCACGCTGCACCAACGGCAGTTCCAGGTGGCAGGCGCCGCCGGTTGTAATCTGCACGGACGGGGCGTACGGCGCGAGCCGCTCGGCGTCGCGCTCGGTCTCGACGTCGCCGACGAGGATGCCGACGCGAAAACGGTCGCCGAGAATGGAGGCGGTCTTCTGGAGGAGTGTCGTCTTGCCCGCGCCGGGCGAGGAGAGGAGCCGCACGACGAACGTGCCGGCACGGGTGCGCTCCTCCTGGAAAGCGCGTGCGGCGCGGCGCCGCTCTTCGCGGAGGTCGCGGTGGACGGCGATGGTTTGTTCAGGCATGGGACACCTCATTCACCGCGGTCCATCTCCACGATCGATCGTCAACCGCAGGAAGTGCGTCGCGCAACTGATGCAAGGGTCGTAGTTGCGGATCAGGTGCTCGCATTTGCGCGTCGCCTGTGTATCGTCGAGCCCCACGACGCCGGGCACGAACCGGCGGAGGTCGTCCTCGATCTGCCCCTGGTTCTGCGACGTCGGCGGCGTGATCCTGGCCTCGGCGATCAGGCCGTCGTCACCGATGCGGTAACGATGGTAGATCAATCCCCGCGGCGCTTCCGTCGCGTGGCAGCCTTCTCCCGCATGGAGAGTAAAGGGGATGCGGCTGGGGGCCGGCTCGGCGCGGTAATCGCGAACGATCCGCACCGCCTCCTCAAAGGCAGCCACCACCTCAATCGCGCGGGCCACGATGCTCTGGAAATTGTTCCGCGACGGCCAGGTGATGCCGCATTCGTCGGCCGCCTTGCGGGCCAGCGGCGGCAGTTGTTCGAGGCACAGGTTGACGCGCGCCAGAGGCCCGACGAGATAGGGCTTCGCATCCGGCAGCATCACGCTGTGCAGGGCCGTACTCTGGGGGACGTGCCGTTCCACGAAATGCTGCTCGTACTGCTCCACGGGGATGTCCAGACCGCCGGATGAGACGACGTGCCCTTCATTCATCGGGTATTCATCGGGATGCCGCAGCGAGACGAATTCGTAATCCTGCTCGAACGCGGGAAAGTCCAGTCCCGCCACGAAGCGCACTGTGTCGATCGCCGCCTGCAGACCCCGCTCCAGGTCCGGAAGCAGGCGGCGCAGTTCGCTGACGCGCGGCGACCGGTAGAAGCCGCCGACGGTCACGTTGATCGGGTGAATCGCCCGGCCACCGAGGACTTCGAGGATTTCGTTGCCGAGCTTCTTCATCCGCAGGCCGCGCTCGACGACGTCCTTGTGATCGGCGGCCATGCTGATGCCGCTCTCGTAGCCGAGGAAGTCCGGCGCGTGCAGCAGATGAATGTGCAGTGCGTGGCTCTCGATCCACTCCCCGCAGTACAGGAGCCGGCGGAGCGTGTGGATCTCGGGGGTGACCTGAATCCCGAGCGCCTTCTCCAGCGCGTGGCAGGCACTCATCTGATAGGCGACCGGGCAGATGCCGCAGATGCGGGCTGTGATGTCGGGGACTTCGCGGACCTCGCGGCCCCGCAGGAAGCTCTCGAAGAATCGCGGCGGCTCGTAGATGTTGAGCGCGACGTGTTCGACGACGTCCCCTTGCATGCGGACGTACAGCCGCCCTTCCCCTTCGACGCGGGTGAGGGCCTTGACTTCGAAGGTGCGCTGGGTGGACATCGATTCAGGAATTCGGAGGAGTGGCCGGGGCTGGTCGCCCACGTGAAGCGAAACATTACGACGTCTCCACCGCCTGCAGTCGATCGCTCGCATCGCGAAACTCAGGGGCGTAGCCATTGAAGTTACGGACGAGCCGCACGAGGTGCTCGCGGTCGGCGCCGTGGTCCTCATAATAGCCAGTCAGGCTGACAACGTTCGGCTGCTCCTTGGGGCCGTAGCAGCCGAAACACTCGCGGTTGTACGAGGGGCAGATCGCGCCGCAGCCGGCTTGCGTCACCGGGCCGAGACAGGCGATCCCCTGCGCTACGGCGACACAGACTGTGCCGCGGCGCTTGCACTCCACGCACACGCTGTACCTGGGCACGCGCGGCGTCCGCCCCAGCAGCAGCGACGTGACGAGTTCCACAAGCTGCCGCTTGTTGATCGGGCACCCGCGCAGCTCAAAGTCGACCGGCACGTGATCAGCAATCGGCGTGCTGGTTTTGAGCGTGTGGATGTAGTCCGGCGTCGCGTACACCTGCCGGATGAAGTCGTCGACGTTCGCCCAGTTGCGCAGCGCCTGGATGCCGCCGGCCGTCGCACACGCGCCAATCGTCACGAGGTAGCGGCACTGCCTGCGGATCTCCCTGATTCGCTCCGCATCGTGGGCCGTGGTGACCGAGCCTTCGACCAGCCCGACGTCGTACGGTCCTTCCGAGGTCTGCGTGCGGGCTTCGAGGAAATAGGCGATGTCGACCGCACCGGCGATCGGCAGCAGCTCGTCCTCGGCATCCAGCAACGAGAGTTGGCAGCCGTCGCAGGAGGCAAACTTGAACACCGCGAGGCGCGGTCGGGCGGCCATCAGAAGTCCTCAATGTCCAGGTAGGGGGCCATCTGTTCGTAGGTGAACACCGGCCCGTTCTTGCAGACGAATGCCGGCCCGAGCTGGCAGTGCCCGCAGAAACCGAGCGCGCAGTTCATGTTGCGTTCCAGCGTGAGGTAGACGTGCCGCGGCGGCACCTTGCGGGCGAGGGCCTCGAAGATCACGAACCGCATCATGATCTCCGGCCCGCAGGTCAGGATGCGGGTCTGCGCCGCCTTGAGCCGCAACCGGTAGAACAATGCGGGGACGACGCCGATGTGTCCCAGCCACGTGTCGTCCCCCAGGTCGACGGTGATTTCGACGTCGATGCCGGCGCCGCGCCAGGCGTCGTACTCGTCGGCATAGAGCAGGTCGCGGGGGGACCGCGCGCCGTAGAGCAGCGTCACTTTGCCGAAATCGGTGCGGTGGCCAGCGACGTGGTACAGCATCGGGCGCAGTGGCGCGAGGCCCACGCCACCGCCGGCGATGACCAGGTCGCAACCGTGGCAATCCGCCATCGGCCACGCCGATCCGAACGGCCCGCGCAGCAGGAACTGGTCTCCGACTCGTTTACGCGACAACGCGCGGGTGACGTTGCCGACGACTCGCACGGTATGCAGCAGCGTGTCGGGCCGGTCGGGGTCGGAGCTGATGGAGATGGCCGCCTCGCCGATCCCCGGCAGGTAGAGCATGTTGAACTGGCCCGGCTGGAACCGATACCGCGTCTGCACTGCCGGATCGTCGAAGCCAAGTTCATACGTGGTAATGCCGGCGACCTCCGGTTTAATACCGCGGATGCGGACCGGATGGACGGCCCAGGGGTCGTGTCGGTCGACCGTCGGTGCGGCCACGGTTGAGGTCAGCATGGGGCCTCTCCCCGAATGGCAGCCACTTCCTCGGTGAGGTCGATGCCGACCGGGCACCACGTGATGCACCGGCCGCAGCCGACGCAGCCGGACGTGCCGAACTGATCGATCCAGCTCGCCAGCTTGTGCGTGAGCCACTGGCGATAACGGGAGGCGGTGGAGTTTCGCACGGCGCCGGAGCTGAGGTGCGAGTGTTCGGTCGTGAAGCACGAGGCCCAGGTTCGCTCGCGCTGCACGTGGTCCCCTGTCAGGTCGGCGACTTCTTCTACGGTACTGCAGAAACAGGTGGGGCAAACGAGGGTGCAGTTGGCGCACGACAGGCACCGCTCGGCCACCTGCTGCCAGCGCGGGTGGTTGAGGTTGCCCAGCAGCAGGTCGCGGATGTCGGTCGTGTCGAGGCGCCGCGGCCGCGGTTCGTCCGGATTGGAGGCCGCGGCAGGGCGCTGGTGCATTTCGCGCTCCAGCTTCAGTGGCAACTCGCGGGCCCGGGCGATGTCATCGTGAGTGGAAGGGGTCCAGCTTGCGGCGAACAGGATTCTGCCTCCCTGTTCCGAACCGATCTCGAGGGCGAACCGGTCGTCAAGTTCAGTCAGTGCGAGGTCGAAACCGGCGCGGACGGCGGGGCCGGTGTGAATCGAATGGCAGAAGCACGTGGCCGCGGCGCG
>CAZWGW010000278.1:0-8416 GCA_964633565.1 uncultured Planctomycetaceae bacterium | reverse complement strand
GCCGGTAGGTCAATTTCCCACTCGTCGCCAGCGCGTGGTCAGGAAATCGGGCTCCACTGGTCCGCTGCGGCGGTTTCGGGGACAGCTCGCGACGGCACAGCGTGCTCCGGGAACAGATCCGCCAGAGTGCCGTCGTCTTCATCCACCTGCTGAACGTAGGCCGACGCGCACATCAGCCAGGTGATCGGCGTGAGAAACCACGCGAGCATAATGCCGAGGTACGGAATGAACGACGGCAGAATCAGGACCAGCGTAATGATCACCAGCAGCAGGTTGGCCCCGAGACCCTTCCGCGTCACGATGTTCTGGCTGACTCCCAGCGACTGAAACACGCGCATGTCCTTGTCCACGATCAGATAGAACGGGAACAGCCAGATCGTCATCAGCGCGATTCCGGGAATGACCAGCAGCGCGAGACCCACGAAGACGGCGATCAAGCACAGGAAAAACAGCCCCAGCAGCCCGCAGAAGCGATGGAAACTGCCGAACAGGTCTCCCAGGTTCACCGTCTTGTCGGCGCGGCGCATCGCGTTCAGCACCATCTTCGAGAACCCGCCGCTCAGCGGCCCGGCCAGGATGAGCAGCGTTACGACGATGAGCACGTCCACGATGATCGCGGCCAGCACGAGCACCAGCCAGTTCTTTTTGTAAACATCGACGGCGTCGTTCATGCAGCGTCCGATGTCCATTGTGGATTCCTCCGCCCTGTAATGATGACCTGGGTCATTCGCCGCCGGTGGCACGCTTCTCAGCCAGCCGGTCCGTTCGCGCCAGTCGCCGAAGCCGGCGACCGTTTGATGTGATCACATCCGTACCGTGTTCACTCGTTGATCTGCCCAAGCAGCATCTGCAGGATGACCCGCTCCTCCCACTCAAGGTCCTCGGCCTGCTCCGCCAGCCGCTGTGCCCCCTTGGTTCGCCACTCGCGCGCCTCCTCCAGGTGGCCGGAGGCCTGCTGGAGCAGCGCCATCAACAGCCATGTCTCCGTGGAAGGATTGTTGGCCCAGTGGTCGAGGCTGCGCTGCAGGTCCGCCACCGCCTCGGCCGTGCGGCCGCTGCGGAGCAGCGCCGCGGCGTAATTGCGATACGCCTCGCGGTCATGGAGCCGCCCTTCCTGCCGCGCGAAGGCCGCCTCCGCCGACTGCAGGAGCGGGGTCACGTCCGCGACGGCATCGGGCCGGAGCAGGCAGACCCAGATCGCGTCCTCGTCGGCTTCGTCGTTCCCGAGAGCGGCGACAAGACGCCGGCACTGCGCCTGGTATGCCTCGATGTCGCCCGTCCCCAGCCGCGCCAGCGCGTGCCGCGAGCCCCATTCCGGTCGGCCGGTCAACTGCCACAGGCGCTCCAGGTCGGGCGCGGCCGACGTCAGATCGCCAATCTCGCAATACGCATCCGCGCGCAGTTGCCGGCAGATCGCCTGGTCGGGCGCACGATCGATCGCCGCCGAGTAGTCCGCGATCACCGCCGGCCAGTCGGGCGAGCGTTCAAAGTTCGTATAGACGAACGTGCGCCGCTGCTTCACGGCGCCCCGGTTGAGCAGCGGCTTCCACGCGTCCGGGTCACGGTCGATCAGCCAGTCCAGGTGCGCCACGGCCCCGTCGCGATAGTCGGCGTGGGCGCAGTGGGTCGCCAACTGCTGGTGCCAGGCGGCCGACCGAGTCGCGTCAACTTCCGCGAGCGGAGGAACGTGCTTCCACAGTTCCTCAAGTTGAGTCCGTTCGACGGCCAGTTGCGCGCCGGCTGAGTCGATGTCATGCAACGACAACAGCTTCGACCATTCGTTGTATGTTCGTCCGTCAGTGTCGCGGTTCAGTTTCCAGCGAATGGCGACCGGTCCATTCCACGGATGGTCGGCCAGGGCGATCAGAACAAGGTCGTTCTGGATGAACCGCAGATCACTGACGTCTACCGCCCCCGGAAGCGGCGGCGTGATCGGCTCACCGGAGGCGGCATCCCAGATCCGCACGCCAGCTTCGTACATCGCAATCGCCAGCAAGCGGCTGTCACCGCTGAACGTGACGTCGGTCGCCTGACGCGAGAGGACCATTGGCGGCGTTCGCGGGTCCCCGCTCTTCGCGTCCCATACGCGTGCCGTACCGTCGTCGCAGATCGTGGCGATCCAGCGACCATCGGGGCTGAAGACGGCGCGCACGTGGTCCGTATGGCGGATCGGTCCCGTTAACTGTTCTGCCGTTGCCGCGTTCCAGATCGACGTCTCGCCCCAGTCGGACTCCGTCGTCTGCGACCACTTGCGCACGCGCGAGTTGACGCTGGTCAGAAACGCCGTACCGTCACTGCGAAACCGCACGTCACTCAGCGTCCCCGGCAGTATGATCGTGTCCGCCAATAATAGTCCGCCGGGAATGTCGACCACCTGCAGTTCTCCGATGGCGGAATCACGCTCGTTTTCATCTCGTCGGCGATTGAATCCCAGCACGAGCCGCGTCTCATCAGGGTTGAACACGATCGGCTGCTGTTCGACGACGTCACCGGGCGTTGTTTCCTCCGGAGACGCCCAGACCTGCCGTCCGCTCGTCGTGTCGAACAGCAGCACGCGCCCCGCGCGCGCGTTGCGAACCAGCGCCAGGTAACGCCCGCTGGGACTGAACTTCGAGTAGCTGAGCCAACCCCCTTCGGCGTATTCGAGCGTTATCAGACGGCGCCCCTCCGCGCCGTCGCTCCAGACCTGCCATTGCGAAACATCTCCTGTTCTTGATTCCACGAGTACGGACTGGCGCTGCGGCCCGAAATGTACGAGAAACGAATCGTCGTCAGGAGCGATCGCGTCCATCACTGTCGTCACCTCCCCGGTGACGATGTTCATGCGATTCAGCGTCTTCAAATGCGACGCAAAGAACAGCGTTTGGCAGTCGGGGCTGATGCACGTATCCAGGTCCCACCCGCCGCCACCGCAGCCGCCCTTGGGGTCGAGCAGGGGCCGGACCGGCGTCAGCGGCTGCGAGTTCTCGAGGTCCCACAATTGGACGCCCGTATCGTTGAATGAAACCAGCACGCGCGAGCCATCGTCGCTCACTTTCGCCCGGTCGACGTACTCCCACGGGTAGAGAAAATCGCGCGACGGAGTCGTCGGCACTTCCCGTCCAACATTCCACAGCCGGACGGTGTGGTCGTCGCCGCACGTCGCGAGCAGGTGGCCATCGGGGTGAAACGCCGCGTGATTGATCGTGCCGGCGTGATTGAGCAGGAACGGGAGCGGTCGCTTCGTCAGCAGGTTCCAGACCTGGCAGCCCCGCGCCTGGTCGGAGGATGGTCCCTCCGGCGAGACCATCGTTGCCAGGTGCGTATGGTCGGGCGAGATCCAGACGGAGCGATGCCGCGGCAGAAATCCGTCGTTGTCCGTTTCGTCCTCACGTGCGCCGGAATCAATGGCGCCGAGCCAGAATGTCCCGGTCTTGCCGATCACGCCGATCCGCTGGCCGTCGGTTGAGAACCACCCCTCTGCGACCGGACAGCGCGGTCGCAGCACGGACCCCACGCCGTTGCCCGTCGCCGTCTCCCACACCTGCAGCTCCGATTCCTCGTTGCGGCTCTCCCCCGGATAGACGGAGCGGCACGTTACGAAGCGGCTGCCATCGGCGTTGAAGAAGACGTGTTCGACGTCGCCTTTCAGGTCGACGGCCGGGCGGAGCGCGGCGCCCTGTTCCGATTCGAAAACGTGCACGTCATGATACAGCGTCACGACGCAGTAACGCCCCTCCGGGCTGACGGCCGCATGCGCCGACTGCCAGTTGGTCTCCCCCTGACACAATTCGCGGATCAATTCGCCGCTGCCAACGTCGAAGAGGCGGGCCGTGTGCCGGTACACGTCCCGAAACACCTCCTGGTTTTCGATGGTGAGCAGGCGGCGTCCATCGGCCGTCAGTTCTGCGAATGTGACGTCTCCGTCGTGCCGGATCGGCGACACGATGGGTCGACCGGTCGCCACGTCCCACAGGTGTACGAAGTGCCCGTTCCGCCAGATCCAGCGGTCGCCGGAGATGGCGATCAGCACGCGTCCATTTCGCGAGAAGGCGACGTTGTGCAGGGAGTACTGATGCGTCATCGCTCCGTGGACGAGTGCGCCGGTCGCCACGTTCCAGAGACGGGCCGTCCCCTCGAGTCCCACGGTCGCCAGGAGCGCGCCGTCCGGGCTGAAAGCGGCCTTGTTGACGGGACCGCCGTGGACGAGCAAGTGCTCCAGCCGCGGCGAATTGTCGATGATCGAATTCAGACGCAACTGGTGCGCCATCTGTCGTTCGGGATCATCGACATCCAGGTCCTTCGCCGCCACAAACCACGGCAGTGCCCCGAACGGATCGCCGCGGTCGATCGCGCGCGTCCCTTCGCTCACATACAGCCGGCTCAAGCGGTCCCGGCTTTCGTCGGCAAAGTCCTCCGCGCGCGTGCGCTGCCGGACCTCGTCTTTGCGCGCCTGTTCGGCCGCGCTGTAGTTCCGCTCGGCGATCCGCCACTGCCAGAGCGTCGTCGCCAGGCCGATCAACAGCGCCAGCGCCACGGCCGCCGACAGTCCCGCCACGACCGGCTTCCTGCGGCACCAGCGCCAGGCCCGCTGCAGCCGCGAGACCGGCCGAGCGCGGATCGGTTCCCCCAGCGTGAACCGCAGCAATTCCTCGCCGACCGCCTGTGCTGTCTGGTATCGGCGGGCGGGATCCTTTTCCAGGCACATCAGGCAGATCGTTTCCAGGTCGCGCGGCACCGTGCCGTTCAGCTTGCGCGGGCTGGGGGCGTCGTCGTGCAGCACCTGCTGCAGGAGCATCCGGCTCGTCCCGCGGAACGGCTTCTCACCGGTCAGCAATTCGTACAGCACGACCCCCAGCGAGTACACGTCGCTCCGGGCATCGGCCGTGTGCCCCTCGCCCCGCGCCTGCTCCGGCGACATATAGGCCGGCGTTCCCAGAATGCGGCCGTCCATCGTCATCGTGACTTCGGCGGCTTCACGCTTGGCCAGGCCGAAGTCCATCACGTGCGGCCGGCCGCCGTCGTCGAGCATGATGTTCGACGGCTTCAGGTCGCGGTGAATGACTCCGTGCTCGTGGGCATGCTGCAGGGCTTCCGCGATCCGGGCGCACAGTTCGGCCGCCTCGCGCGTCGTCGGCCGCTGGGCCGAGAGCCAGTCGGCGAGCGTCACTCCTTCCACGAAATCGCTGACGATGTAGACGCGCTCGCCGTCGCGCCCCACCTCGTGTACGCCGACGATCCCGGGATGCCTGAGCTGTGCCGCCGATCGTGCCTCGCGGAGGAACTGTTCCGCCTCGTCGCGGTCGAGCTGCTCCTTGCGCGGGATCTTGACGGCCACGATGCGGTCCAGTTGAGGGTCGCGCGCCTTCCAGACGCTGCCGAACGCACCGATGCCGACCCGCTCCAGCAGTTCAAACCGGCCGATCCGGGCAGTCTCGTCGGGCGCATATGTGACCGTCCGCTCGCCCAGCAGGCTGAACCGAGAGTCGCACGACGGGCAGGTCACCTCGCGGAGCGACTCGTCGTCGACGACTTCGATTGCGACGTGGCACTGGGGACAGCGGACGTGCAGGTGCCGGCCGATCTCGCCTTCCAACCCGGCCCGCAGCAGGCACTTGGGGCACAGGCCGCGGAGTTGATCGGGCGGGAGCGATCCACCGCAGACGCTGCAGATTCGGCTGGTTTCAGGCGAATTGGTCATCGCGTCTGTTCCTGTCCTGATCTACAGGAAACAAGCCGGGACGTGACGCACATTTTTCAGGAAGCCAGCGCTTTAAACAAGCGCTGCAACTCGTCGTCAACCTCATCGGCCGACGACACCGTCTGCGCGATCTCGTTCCGCAGGAGGGCCCGGTACCGTTTCCGCAGCCGGTAGATCGCGGCGCGGACGGCCTCCTGCGTCATGCCGAGCTGCCCCGCCACATCCGCCTGCCTCGTGTCCGGGTCCTGTCCCGTCAGAAACAGGCGGAGCGCCTCGAACTCGGCTTGCCGGCCCGCCGCCGCCTGCTCATCCGCCAGACGTTCGATGACCCGGTCGAGCAGCGCGAGCGCCCAGCGCCGCTCGAATTCCTGCTCCGGCGTTGATTTCCGCTGTGCATCGCTCAGGAGCGAGCGTTCGGCGATGCCGGCGTCGAGCGAGATCACCGTTCGCCCGCCCCCACGTTTCAGCGCGGCCGCACGTTCATGCTCGTTTGCCAGAAAGTTCCGCAACGTCGTCAGCAGGAACGCGCGGAACCGCCCGCGTGCGGGATCGGCCGCCGCGAACGCGCGGAGCTCCAGCAGACTGGCGAAGAACGCCTGCGTCAGATCCTGCGCGTCATCGGCATTGGCGGCCCGCCGCCGGACGTACGCATAGACCGGCAGCCAGTAGGCGGTGCACAGTGATTCGAGAGCCTCTCGCGCCGTCGTTCCCTCCTCTCCGGCCGCGAGCACGAGGCTCCAGTGGGTCGACCCGAAGGGGTCGTCGCAGTTCGGAGCGCTGCGGGAATCGCTGTCCACGTTTGTCGCGGCCGTCACTTGAACAGTTTCTGCGCAAAGTGATACAGCGCCTGCGTCCATTCGGGCGCATCGTGCGCGTGGTCGCTCACGTGCCATACGTGCGGCACCTCCTGCTCCTTGAGGTGCGCGTGAACTCCCTGGCTGATGCGGATCAACCCGTCCTTGTTGCCGCAGGAGAGCCAGAGCAGCTTCAACTCTTTTGCCGCTTCCACGTCAGTCAGCAATTCGGCCGGTGGTTTCGTGTTCGGCGCGGAGGAGAACCCGCCGATCCAGGCAAACGTGTCGAGGTGCGCGAGGCCGAAGTTCAGCGACTGCCCGCCCCCCATCGACAGCCCGGCGAGGGCGCGGTGCTCCCGGTCCGCGATGACGCTGTACCGCGACTCGATCGCCGGGACGACGTCGTCCAGAAGATCGCGCTCGAATTTCTCGAAAGCCGGCGCTGCGGCGAAGATGTTCCCCTCGGCCCGGTCGTTCTTCTGCGCCCGGCCGTTGGGCATCACGATGATCATCGGCACGGCCTTGCCGTCGGCGATGAGGTTGTCGAGCAGGACGTTCGGCCGGGCGGAGCGCTGCCACTCGGTCTCGTCCCCGCCGATGCCGTGCAGCAGGTAGCACACCGGATACTTCTCGTCGCTCGTGTAACCGGGCGGAGTGTAGACCTGCATTTTGCGCGTGGCGCCGACGGTCTTTGACTCGTATTCGATCATCTCCACTCGCCCGTGCGGAATGCCGTCCCGCGCTGCGTCGAAACCAGTGGGTGGTGCGTCGAAGGCCGCCACGTCGTCGGGATTGAGCACGATCGGTCCGCCGAACCCGCGCGGCCGGCGTTCGCGGCGCTCCTGTGTGGCGTCTCCCGGGGCGCATCGGGATTTTGAGCCAGGGCGGGAACGGCCGCAGCCAGAGTGAGGAGGAGGAGGATCAAGGTCTGCATGATGGGTCGTCGCCAGATTGTGGATTTGCGGACGGAGCAACGTCGCAGTCCTTACCGCGCTACCTTGAGCGTCGGCGCCGCTGCTGCTGCTTCCGTCAGGCCGAGATCCTTGAGGTGTTGGGCGATCGTCGCGCGGCGGTCGGCGGACAACGCGTGCAGAGGCTCGGCCAGGCGGTCACCGCACAGGCCCAGACACGACATCGCGCATTTGAGGCCCGTCAGATAGCCGGAGGGGGGATCGCCGACGCTGTAGAGCCGCGCGGAGAGCCGCAGCACGCGGTGCTGCAGCTTGTGGACGAGGTTCAGGTCGCCGCGGACGGCCGCTTCGTACAGTTCGACGTACAGCCGCGGATAGAGGTTCGCGCCGCCGCAGACGCCGCCGAAGCCGCCGATGAGCACGGACTCAGCCAGCAGTTCTTCAGGGCCCATCAGGACGGTGAGGTCCGGCCGGTCGGCCGCCAATTGCAGCAATTCGTTGAAGTACAGCATCTGCCCGGAACTGTCCTTGATGCCGGCGAGGTTCGGCACGTCGAGCAGGCCGCGGACGGTGGCCGCCTCGAACTCGACCTTGGAGTGGCTCGGCATGTTGTACAGGTACAGTGGGAGGGGAGAGTCCGCAGCGAACTCACGGACGTACGTCGCGAGGTCCGTCTGGCTGAGCGGGAAATACGGGGGCGGTGCGAGCACGACCCCTTGCGCCTGCTGTTCGGCGGCAAACCGGGCCAGGGCGATGGAATCGACCAGTGACGTATCCGTCACGCCGACGAGGACCGGGACGCGGCCGTGGACCTGCCGGCAGGCGCGTTCGATGAGTTCGCGTTTGAGCCACTCGGTGAGGCTCGGGGCTTCGCCCGTGGTCCCGAGCAGGAACAGTCCGTGGACGCCCCCCGCAATGACGTGCTCAAGGACCCGCTGCAGGCCGTCGGCATCAAGCCGGTCGCGGTCGGCGAGCGGGGTCACGAGGGGAACGATAATGCCCTTGAGCGGGGTAGCGCCGTGCATGGGGAT
>CAZWGW010000277.1:0-8424 GCA_964633565.1 uncultured Planctomycetaceae bacterium | reverse complement strand
GCCGGTGGAGGACCTGGGCGATTATTCACTCGTCGAATGCCGGCTGGAAACCGGGCGGACGCACCAGATCCGGATCCATCTGTCGGAGCGAGGGCACCTCGTGTGCGGCGACCCGATGTACAGAAAAGGACTCGAGGGTCCGCCGGTTGAGGACAAGAGCGGCGCGCCGCGACTGGCGCTGCATGCGGCCCGGCTGGCATTTGAACATCCGACCACAGGAGAGCGGCTCGAATTCGAAACGGACCTGCCGGAGGACCTGGAGCGATTCGTGCAGAGGCTGCGAATGCGGAAAGCACCCGAAGGCGAATCGTCAACACGCTCAAGTTGATGCGGCCCATGTGCGCAGAGAGGCCGCAGGATTTGTCGGTTTCGTGCTCCGGAAGTTGACGGCGGACAGGGGCGTTGCGATACAGTGACGAATTGCCAGTGCGCCATTGCCCAGCGACTCTGTTCACGAAAGTCACCGCCATGCGTCTCCGCGCAATCTGTTGCATATTGCTGCTCGCCGGAAATGCCTCCGTCCGTGCTGACGAACTCGGCGAAGACGGCTTCGCCGACTCCAGCGGCGTGAAGATCCACTACGTGACGGCCGGCGACGGACCGCTCGTCGTCATGATCCACGGGTTTCCCGACTACTGGTACACGTGGCGAGCGCAGATGCCGGCGCTCGCGAAGCACTTTCAGGTCGTCGCCATCGATCAGCGGGGCTACAACAAGAGCGACCAGCCGGAAGGGGTCGAGAACTATGCGCTCGAAAAGCTCGTTGGCGATGTGGCGGCCGTCGTGGCGCACTTCCAGCGCGACAAGGCGGTGATCGTGGGGCACGACTGGGGCGGCCTGGTGGCGTGGACGTTCGCCATGCAGCATCCGGAGCAGACCGACCGGCTGATCATCCTCAACCTGCCGCATCCTCGCGGGCTGCTGCGGGAACTGGCGCACAATCCGCAGCAGCAGGCCAACAGCCAGTACGCCCGCAACTTCCAGGCGCCCGATGCCGCCTCGAAGCTGACGCCCGGACTGCTCGCGCTCTGGGTCCGCGATCCGCAGGCGCGGGAGAAGTACGTCGAGGCGCTCGGCCGCTCGTCGATGGAAGGGATGCTCAATTACTACCGGGCGAACTATCCGAAGCAACCCTACAAGGAGCCGGAACAGGAGTTCCCCAAAGTGGAATGCCCGGTGCTGATGTTCCACGGACTGCGCGACCCGGCGCTGCTGCCGGGGGCGCTGAGCGGAACGTGGGACTGGGTCGAGCAGGACCTGACGCTGATCACGATTCCCGACGCGGGGCACTTCGTGCAGCAGGATGCGGCCGAACTGGTGACGAAGAAGATGGTGCAGTGGCTGGTGGAATCATAACCCGAAGCGTAAGCGAGGAGATTGGACGACGACGCAACACAGCCCCTCGCTGACGCTTCGGGTTACGATACCCACGCGCGTTACGCCGTCTCTTTCGCGGCGAGCATGCGCTGCAGCCAGTCGCGCGCTTCGTCAGCCGTCAGGCGGCGTTCGATCGCCAGTTCCGCCGGGAGGAGATTGAACGTCCGCTGGGCGCGCCAACTCCGCGGGTAGGAGCGCGGTCCCAGCAGGACGACACGCTTCCCCTCAAAGACCGGGATATCCTCGGGGATGCCCTCATTCCACACCCAATTCGCGCTGCCGCCATAATCATTCGGATCCGGCAGTGTCAGCTCCGGCTGAATGGCCTGCCAGGTGTAGAGGTTCCACACGCCGGTTACGAGTTCTTCCGACTGCTGCGGACCGGACCCGCGAGAGATGTCGGCCACCCGTTTCGGGACGCGCCGCCGCGCGAACCAGCCCCGCTGCGGGAACTGATCCATCAACAATACGTTCAACTGGAAGTTCTCGCTGATTCCCGAAATCGTCCCCACAATGCCGAGCGACGTCTGCGGCTCGATCACGAGCAGCGGCTCTTTGTCGAGAACCGACAGCATCTGCCAGAGCCAGTGCCCGGCCGCGTGAAACTCCGAAATCGCGTGCGCCGGCTCGCGCAGCGGGCGCGCGGCGGCGCGCGCCGAGGGGCTCCGCGACAACACCGCGATCGCGGCCGGCCAGACTTCGCCCAGCAGTTCCCACGCATGGTTCTCCTGCAACAACCGCTCCCCGAGTCTTTGCCGCAGTTTCTCAAACACCTCTCCCCGGTCGATCTGCTCCTGCGCGCCATTCTCGTGCTCGTCCTCTTCCCGCTCGTCCGGCATGAGGGGCTGCGCTGCGTCGAACAATCGCTTGGCCCCGGACACCAGCCTTTCCGTGCAACGCATGATGGGACCGGCCGCCAGTTGCGGATCGCAGCCATGCTCCACGAGCGAGCCGCACATCAGGGCGGCCGTGTCGAGATGCGGGAGATCATCGTCATCCAGAAGTGCCGCCAGTTCCCGGATGGCAGCGCCGGCCTCCTCCCGCGGCGCCCGAGTGACGGCCGTCAGGAAGGCCTGGCCCGCTGCCTGGAATTCCCGCTCCCCTGCGGCAGGGTCCCGCAGGGTGGCGATCAGTCGCTGAGTCGCGTCGGACAGCATTGATCACCGCTTATAGTATGCCAGCTCGCTCGCGTTCTCCCGGGTGCGCGATTCGAGTTCCCGCAGCGTATGCTCGTCGAGCGCCGCAAACCCCCGCGCGATGCGGGCGTTCTCGTCGACCTCGGCCGGAGTCTGGCAGCCGATGACGACTGTGCTCACGCCCGGCAGCGACAGGACGTAGCTCATCGCCTCACGTGCCGTGAAGCCTCCGCGGCGGAGCAGCACCCCCTGGCCGAGCACCTTCATGCCGATCACGCCCATCCCCTGCCGGGCGGCCTCGGGCAGGACCGACTGGATGAACGACAGCCGGTGGACGTCGGCCGCATTGAGCGCCACGAGCACTGTGTCGAATGAGAATCGCCGCAGCGCCTCCAAGAGGATGGCTGGGTCGTGATGCCCGGTGACGCCCAGGAAGCGGCAGCGACCTTCCTCGCGGGCACGGATCAGGGCCTCCAGCGCGCCTCCCTTGGCGAAGATGCGGTTGAGATCGGACTGCGTCCGCAGGTCGTGCAGTTGCCACAGGTCGAGGTGATCGGTCCGCAGGCGTTGCAGGCTGTCGTCGAGGATCCGCAGCGAGCCGTCACGGCTGCGATCGGCGGTCTTCGACGCCAGAAAGATCTCCGCGCGGCGTTCGCCGAGGGCCGCGCCGTAGTAGTCCATGCTGCTGGCGTACGCGGGCGCCGTATCGCAGTAGTTGACCCCCTGGTCGAGCGCGCGGTGGATGACTGCGACCGCTTCGGCTGTCCGACCGTGTGTTCGCAACACGCCTTCGCCCCCGAGGGCGAAGAGGGTCGCGTTGTGGCCGGTGCGGCCGACGCGGCGCGTGGGAAGCGTGACTTGCACAACCATGCCGTTTACCTGGAGATCAGGTGCTTCTCAAACCACCCCACCATCGCCGGCCCAACGGTCTTCATATTCTGCTCCGGGCTGAAGCCGTGCCCGGCCCCTTCGATCGTGATCAGTTCGCTGCCAACCTTCGCCTTCTCGAACTCCGGCAGGATCTTCTGCGCGTGCTCGATCGGCACCAGTATGTCCTTGTCGCCGTGGATCATGAGGACCGGGGCATCGTCGGCGCTCACGTGCAGGAGCGGCGAAACGTCGTCTTCGAGGTCAGCGCTGAAAGTGAGCGGCGGCTTGAGGCCGGCGTGCTTGGCGATCTCGGCCGGCGGGTCGGTCGTCCAGCCTCGCAGGTCCGTCGGCGGATAGAGCGCCACGCCACAGGTCACGCGACTGGAGAAGCGCAGCGTCTCGTCCTGTGCGCTGGGGTCGCCGTCGTCGCCCGTCGTCGCCAGCATCAGCGTGAGGTGGCCGCCGGCGCTGCCACCGAGCACGCCCAGACGATTCACGTCCAGCCCCAACTCATCGGCGTGCTGATGCACGTAGCGCACGCAGCGGCGCACGTCGGACACGGCATCGGGAACAGCGAACTTCGGCGCGCTGCCGTGCCGCACGATCAGCACCGTCAATCCCTTGTCCAGCATAGGAGTGCAGGCCGGGACCAGGTTTCTGGGCGGCACCCAATTGGAATACCACCCGCCGCTCTGCAGCCACAGCACGGCCGCGCCGTTCGGCTGAGCGGGGGCGATGACGTCGAACGTGAGCGCCATGCCGTCCTTGTGGCCGTAGACCACGTCGGAGGTGATCGTGGGGGCTTCCTGAGCCAAGACGGATGTGGTGGTGAGGAGGACGACGGCCAGCGGGAAGAAGCGCGGAACAGCAATCATTGGTGCAGACTCCGGAAAGTGATGTGAATGCGGTGCGACTGCACAAGAGCATGCGCCGTCGACGAGTGAACGTCAATGACACAGTGTGGGCGGAGGAACCTGCCGCCACTCATGAAATCCCCCTTGTCCGAAATAGACATAATGTCTATATTTGTGCTGGTGCCCCGGCCTCGCCGGCCAATTCACCCAAGATTGGCCTGTTTTCCGCGAACAACCGGGCGCGCCGAACGTCAATATTCTCGAACAGGGTGCCGACATGGCCGACGCCGCCGCTTCCAAGCTGCCTGCCGATCTGAACCCGGATGCGTCGCTCGGCGCCGTCTCCAGCGTTGCGCCCTACGCCTGGGCCCGGTTGCGCTCCATCACTGTCGATGGCGCCCAGGCCGTTCGCTTGCGCGGGCGGCACGCGCGACCTTGCCTGAAGCCGGACGGAATGATGACAATGCTGGTTGAGTCGGCCTGGCGCGACATCGGGCTGCGGGAGAAGGACATGCCCACCGTAATGGTCGTGGATGATTCGGCCGTTGATCGCCGGATCGTGCGCGGGCTGCTGGAACGCGCGGGCGACTTCGACGTCATCGACGCCGCCGACGGAGAGGACGCGCTGCAGAAGGTGCGGCAGCGCGTGCCGGACGTGATCGTCACCGACCTGCAGATGCCGCGCCTCGACGGCTTTGAACTGGTCGATGCGCTCAAGGAAGACTACCCCTCCGTCCCGGTCGTGCTGATCACGGCCAAGGGGAGCGAGGACATCGCCGCCCGGGCGCTGCAGCGCGGCGCGGCGAGCTACGTCCCCAAGGCCTGCCTCGCAAGCGACCTGGTCCCCACCGTCTCGCGCGTGCTGACGGCGACGCGCGAAGACCGCCTGCACACGCGGCTCATGAACCACATGAACCGCTGCGACCTGGGTTTCACGCTGGTCAACGACCTGACGCTGATCCAGTCGGCAGTGAGCCTGTTCCAGCAGATGCTCCGCTGCCTCCCGCTGGCAGACGAGATCGAGCGGCTGCGGGTCGGCATTGCCATCGAGGAAGCGCTGAAGAACGCCTACTACCACGGGAACCTGGAGATCGGTTCGATCCGCCCCCGGCCCAAGCGCGAGGAATACGCGCGGATCGCGGCCGAACGCGTCTATGCGACGCCCTATCGTAATCGGCGAATCCACGTGCGGACGGAAATCTCTCGCGAAAAGGCGGTGTTCATCATCCGCGACGAAGGCCCGGGTTTCGACTTCAGCAAGTTGCCCTCCGCGGGGGCGCTGGCCGACCACGACGAATCGACGAGCCGCGGAGTCAGCCTCATGCGGACGATCATGGACGAGGTCTGCTACCACGACCCCGGCAACGAGGTGTCGCTGGTGAAGTACGCGGTGCGGCACGAGGACGTTGACGAATCCGAAGAGACGGCAGGGCACGTGCTCGGGCTGGGGGACGAGTGACGCGGCGGGCGGGCGGCTCAGAGTTCGTTGTTCACTGCGCTTGAACTCCCGTCAACGCCGCGGCATGCTGGTGACGACATCCAGTGGGCGCGATGATGAACACCCTTCTGCGGCCCTGGCAGCTCGTTCTCTTTGCCCTCGTCGGCTGGGCCAATCGCCGGCAGCAGGACATCATCGATTTCCAGAACGCACAGATCGACGTCCTGCTCGCGCAACTCGGCAGCCACCGATTGCGCCTGACCGACCAGCAGCGGGCACCACTGGCGGTGAAGGCGAAGCGGCTCGGCCGAAAGGCGCTCACGGAGATTACAACCATCGTGACGCCCGACACGCTGCTCCGCTGGCATCGCCGGCTGGTCGCGCGGAAGTGGGACTACTCGGGCCGCAGGGGAACAGCGCCCGGCCGGCCGCGCGTGAGGCAGGAGATTGTCGACCTCGTATTGCGGTTCGCCCGAGCCGTCCTGTTCTGCCAAAACCGTATTGCCAACGACAGTCGCCGGCCTGCCGGATTTTTTTGACCGTACGCGTCTTCGGACTTTACATAGCGGCACCACGCTGGTTATTGCTGCCCTCACGCGGCCAATACCGCCGAAACAGTTCGTCGATCAGCGGATCGTCATTCGATTGCGGCTTCCATCCATCAGGTGGGGGATGATCGACCGTAAGATGTCGGACAATGTTCGCCGCGTATTTCCCGCATTGACGATCGCTCACATATCTCCGGATTGAACTATCCCAGAGCCCAATCCACGCTGACGGACGCCCGTCGTCATCGGACGCCCATCCGTTCGGAAGTTTCTGGACGATCTTGCGGACCAAAAGATCCCTGGCCACTTCGCGAATGCACCCGGCCTGCTCTGCCTCTTCGTAGATGGTCATCAACAAGCCAAATCCCGATGCACCGCGACCCAAGCGGTCAATCAGTTCACTCTCCGACAACCCCGGATTGGCGTCGAGGAACTTCAGCGCGGTATAGCCCGCCACTCCGAGCGCCTTCCGCGTGGACTCCATGAACATCCGGTCCACATTCCGCGTCTCTTCCGTCGGCGCAAGTGAATCCAGCAGTTCCGGAGACCATCTCAAGGACTCCAGGGTTTTTCGCTCATTTTCATCCAGAGACCACGCCATAGACACCTCGGGCACTGCTCGTTCGCCTTGTCATGGTTTCGGCGGGCTATTCAACAATTCATCGATGATTTGGAGGATTTGGGCCTTGGAGAGCTCGCAGCCCAGTTTCGCTTTCTCTTTCGCGATTTGCTCAAACAATCGTTGCTCCCACCACCCGCTCTCCGTAATCGTCCGATGAATGTCCTTGTCCAGCCCTTCGGTCCATTTGTCGATTTCGGCGTCTGTGAAGCCTCGACTGCGCCAGTATTCGCGGTACTTCTGCCCCCGCATCAGCGGGTGATGGTCCTCGATTTCGTGCAGTCCACGCCACGGCCAATTCTTGTCGCGCGGGGTCAGTCCTTGCCCGCCCGCATCTCCGTCCGGCATGCTCTTGTCGTTGGCGCACCTGCCACCGCAGTTGTGCACCAACACAGCCGCTGCCGCCGCTGCTGGCGATGAGGGGACGGCGACGTTCCGCTGCACCGCGGGAAAGCCGGCGCAGCGGAAATCGCCCCGTTCGACCGCGTTACGTTGTCGTTCGAATTGAAAAGGAACGGATGCCGCCGGACCGCAGCGGGTCGCCGTCGTTTGATGATGCCCTGCGCGTAAACTCGCGTCAACGCTGCGGCATGCCGCGATGCTACTATCGCGATACCGCACGACTCCCCACGCCGGAAATGCAGCGCAACACTCCGCAGTCGCAACCGCTCGAGGTGCGCGCCGGCGGCGAATTCCAGAGCGCTTCGATTGCGTTTGTCGGTTTCTCGTTATGCTTTCGGCCAGAACCGGTTGAACAGTTGATCAATCCGTGGATCGTTCTCAGGCTGTGCCTTCCATCCCTCGGGCGGAGGGTGGTCAATCGTCAGCTCACGGATGATCTTCTTCGCATACACACCGTACTGCGCATCGAGTGTGTAGTCTGCGATCTCCTTATCCCAGAATCCAATCCTAATTAGCGGGTGCACATCACTCTGAGAAGTCCATCCGTCGGGAAATGAATCTATTACTCGGCGCGTCAAAAGATCCTTTGCAGCTTCCCTCACGCAGCCAGTGTCCGTCGCCTGCTGGTATATTGCCATCACCAAACCCAGGGCACTCGCTCCGCGATTCAATCGCTTGGCCAGCTCAGTCAGCGGCACTACCGGATTGGCGCGCAAAAATTCAAGCGCAGTGCAACCAGTCTCCCGAAGGGCGTTCTTTGCGCGATCGAGAAACATTTTGTCGACTGCCTTCATTGACTCAGTTGGCGGACCCGGGGCTGGCACGGGAGTGTCGAGATCCCCCGAGGCGGGCACCAGTGGTCGAAAGGTGACTCGTTCCTTCGTCATTGACTGCACCATTCGTCGATAATTCTTAGCAGGCCATGGGCGATCGCAAGAATCTCAGACTTGTCCAGGGGGCGCTGAAGTTCAGCTTCCCGTTGTCGAATTCGCATGAGCATCTGTTCGTCCCACCAGCCGCTCTCTGTAATCGCGCGGTGGATATCCTTGTCCAATCCCTCCGTGAAGCCTTCAATGTCATCATTTGTGAAGCCCCGACTTCTCCAAAGTTCGCGGTATTTCCCTCCCCGCATGAGGGGGTGGTGCTCTTCAAGCTCGTGCTGGCCACGCCACGGCCAATT